>CANQSW010000006.1 GCA_947626615.1 uncultured Peptococcaceae bacterium
AAGCTTTTGTTTGCCCAGTTCCATGATATTTTGCCGGGGACCGGGATCCAAAAGGTGGAGGAGCAGGGCCTGGTCAAAATGGATATCCTCGGCCTGCGGACGCTGACCGTTATCGGCGACGCGCTGGATAATATCCGCCAGAGCCGCGGTATCGACCTGGATATCGACAATATCCCGCTGGACGACCCGGAGGTATACGCCATGCTGGCCGCGGGCGACACCGATGGCGTGTTCCAGCTGGAAAGCGACGGCATGCGCACCTATCTGAAGGCGCTGCACCCGGAGCGTATCGAAGACATCATCGCCATGGTGGCGCTGTATCGCCCCGGCCCGCTGGAGGGCGGTATGGTCAGCGATTTCATCAAGCGCAAGCACGGCGAAACCAAGGTCGTCTACCCGCACCCGATGTTAAAACCCGTGCTGGAGGAGACCTACGGCGTCATGGTCTATCAGGAGCAGATCATGCAGGTGGCCAGCACGATGGCCGGCTTCACGCTGGGCCAGGCCGACGAGCTGCGCCGCGCTATGGGCAAAAAGAAGGCCGAGGTTCTGGCGGCCAAGCGCAAGGATTTCTTAGCCGGGGCCAACCAGAACGGCGTGGACGAAAAAACCGCCAACGAGGTCTTTGACCTGATGGAGTTCTTCTCCGGCTACGGCTTCAACAAGAGCCATTCCGCCGCTTACGGCGTGGTGACGTATCAGACGGCCTATCTGCGCTGCCACTACGGCCCGGAATATATGGCCGCGATACTTACCAGCTTTATGGAAAACGCCGACAAGGTGACGACCTACATCGAAGCCTGCCACCGCGCGGGGCTGGAGGTGCTGCCGCCGGATATCAATCTTTCCTACACCAACTTTTCCGTCAGCGACGGCAAGATCCGCTTCGGCCTGGCCGCGATCAAAGGCGTGGGGCGCGAGGTCATCAACCAGATCATCGCCGAGCGCGAAAAGGGCGGCAATTTCACCTCGCTGACCGATCTTTGCAGCCGCATCGTGGTCAACAAGCGCATACTGGAAGGGCTGATACGCTCCGGCGCGCTGGACAGCCTGGGCGGCCGGCGTTCGCAGTATCTGGCCGTTTATGAGCAGGCGTTGGATATCGGCCGCCGCTACGCCGAGGAGCAGGCCTCGCAGCAGCTCTCGCTTTTCGATTTCGGCATGGAGCAGAAAAAGCTGCTGGAGGTGGAGCTGCCGCAGATCGCCGAGCTCTCCAAAATGGAGCTGCTGCACATGGAAAAGGACAGCATCGGTTTTTACGTCTCCGGTCACCCGCTGGACGAATACACCGAGCGCCTGAAGCCTATCGTCAACCACCGTCTGAGCGAGCTGGCCGAGCTTTCCGACCGCGCTTCGCTGCGCGTGGCCGGGCTGATCACGGGCAACCAGAACCGCTTGACCAAAAACGGCGACAGCATGGCTATCTTCACGCTGGAGGATAAGACGGCTTCCGTCCGCTGCGTGGTGTTCCCCAAGGCCTACGCGGCCAGCCGCAGCGCTATTGCGGATAACAACCCGGTGCTGGTGAACGGCCGCCTGCAGGTGGAGGACGAAGATCGCTATACGATCATCGTGGAGTCCGTTTTCGCGCTGGAGGGCATGGATCTTTTGGCCGTGCCCAAAGGTATGGAGGCCCCCAAGCAGCCGGAGGAGGAAAAGGCCGGCCGTTATCCGCGCCGCCGCCGCGAGCAGCAGCCCGAGCCGCCGCACGCCGTGGTCTACGTGCGCGTGCCGGATTCCTCGCACCTGGCGGATATCCGCAGGCTGGCGGCCGATAAGGCGGGCAGCTTCGACGTCGTGCCGTATTACAGCGATATCCAGCGCTATCAGCGGGGCCTGGGTATCCAGGTGGACAGCGACGTTATCGACCTCTACAAGGTGCAGTTCGGCGAGGGCAACGTCGTCGTGAGGGTGGCGACGAAATAAGACGATTGATTTTGCGCCGAAAAGGTGATAATATAAAAAAGGTGCAATACCGAGCGAAAAAGTATAATTTGACAGGAGGTCATAAATATGGCAAAGATCACGAAAGACATGGGCATTATCGAGGCGGTACAGAAATATCCGCAGACTATCGAGGTTTTTATGAACTTCGGCATGGGCTGCCTGGGCTGCGCCGCCGCGCATTTTGAGACGATCGAGCAGGGAGCGCTGGCGCACGGTATGGACATGGAAGCGCTGATGGTCGCGCTGAACGCCGCGGCCGACGCGGCCGAAGCCGAGGCGTAAGCCGCAAAAAAAACGAAAGACCCCGCCTGGCGCGGCGGCTTGGCCCTTTTACGGGCGGCTGCGGCGCTGGGCGGGGCGATATGATTTTGAGTATGAGTATGATCGAGAGGTGGGCTAATGGCTAAGCCTGACTATTGCCTGCGCGGCGTCAGCGGGGACGGCAGCGTGAAGCTCTGGCTGGCGCAGACGACCGCCCTCTGCGAGGAGGGCCGCCGCCGGCACGACGCCTGGAGCGTGGCCGCGGCCGCTTTGGGGCGGCTGCTGACCGCGGGCGTTTTCTTTGGCCAGAATTTGAAAAACGAGTCGGACAGCGTAACTCTGCGTATCAACGGCGACGGGCCGCTGGGCGCTCTTGCCGTTGTGGCCGAGGCCGACGGCACGGTGCGCGGCACGGTGGGTTCGCCGCATCTGGAGCTGCCCCGCCGGGCGGACGGGCATCTGGCGGTGGGCGCGGCGATCGGCCGCGGCACGCTGACCGTAATCAAGGATATGGGCTTCGGCGAGCCTTACGCCGGCACGGTGGAGCTGGTCTCCGGCGAGATCGGCGACGATATCGCGCAGTATTTTCTGGAATCCGAGCAGACCCCGGCGGCCGTGGGCCTGGGCGTGCAGATCGCGCCGGACGGCACGGTGGGCGCGGCCGGCGGCTTTATGCTGCAGGTGCTGCCGCACGCCGACGTCAAGACGATAAAACAGCTGGAGCTGAATCTGGCCAACCTGCCGCCCGTCAGCCAGATGGTGGCGGACGGCCTGACGCTGACCGAAATGGGCGGCGAGGTGATGCTGGGCGTGCCGTGGCGGGAGCTCTCGCGCACGCCGCTGGCTTATCGCTGCACCTGCAGCCGCGAGCGGCTGCGCGGGGCGCTGCTGAGCCTGGGCTATAAGGAGCTGAAAGCGCTGTACGAGGAAAAGCGGGCCGAGGACGCGCCGGCCGAGGTGGTCTGCCGCTTCTGCGGGGAAAAATACCATTTCGACCCGGCGGAGCTGCGCCAAATGCTGGACGAGCTGGATCAGGAGCGCTTCCGTGATTTTGCGGCGAGCCTGCAAAACCGGCTGGATACGGCGCTGGCGCAGCGGGAGCAGCAGGGTGAAGACGCCGCGCCGGAAGAAAAACCGGCGGAATAAAAAAATTTTGCCAAAGCTATTGCATAAGCCGAAAAGCTGTGCTAAAATATTAAAGCACTTATGCCGCCCCGGCAAAAAGCGGGGAACGGACGGTCCGCTGCCGCAGGTTTTTCGATTGACCGGCGCTAAGAACGTTCGGGAAGTTTAAGGAGGAACAGAAATGAACGTAATCGAAGAATTGGAAAAAGAGCAGCTGCGCAGCGATATCCCGGATTTTAAGCCCGGCGACACCGTTCGCTTGTTCATCAGAGTCGTCGAAGGCGGCAAGGAGAGGATCCAGCAGTATGAGGGCGTAGTCATCAGACGCCAGAACAGCGGTATCCGCGAGACGTTTACCGTGCGCCGCGTCAGCTACGGCGTGGGCGTGGAAAAGACCTTCCCCGTACATTCGCCTCGTCTGGAGAAAATTCAGGTAATGCGTCATGGCCGCGTGCGCCGCGCCAAGCTGTATTATCTGCGCAACCTGACCGGTAAAGCCGCCCGTATCAAGGACGCCCGGTAATTTCTGCTCAAACGATCTAAGCACAAAGGCCGCCTATGGCTTTTGTGCTTATGTTTTATCAGCGCAACATAGGCCAGCGCCCGCAGCGCCGCCTTTTTGTGAAATAAAGTTATAGTTGGAGGGTTCAGTTATGAGGAAGAATTTGTTCTGGTCAGTTTGTCTGTGTCTGCTGCTTTTGCTTTGGCCGGCCGCGGCGTTTGGTCTTTCTATCGGCGTCGACGGCCAAAAGGTGGAATTCGACGCGCAGCCGGAGGTCAAAAATAACGCGATATTCGTGCCGATACGCCCGATAGCGGAGCAAATGCACGCGAGCGTTTCTTATACCGGGCGGGAGGTCGTTATCGCTGATTTTGACGCCAGCGGCGCCGCCATCGTGCTGCATATCGGCAGTGCCGAAGCCGTGCTGCAAAAGGACGGGGAAACGCTGCAAACCTATACTTTGAGCTCCGCGCCCTACGTTAAAGGCGGGCGGACGTTTTTGCCGCTCCGCTTCGTTTCGGAGCAAATGGGCTGCTCCGTGCAGTATACGCCGGGGCTGGTTCGGATAGTTCTGCCCGGGCCGGAAGTCGACGGGCAGGCGGTGTTTGCCGTCAAGCTGGGCTTGGCGGGCGGCACGGTCAGCATAGACGAGAAGGAAACCGTCAACACGCTGGTGAGCCTGATCTATGACGGCAAGCTGGCGGAGGCCGCGGCCCCGGCGGATTTTGCGGTTTGGGACTCTTTCGGCGCGACGTATGAGCTGCAAAACCGGCAGGGCGGGGCTATCGCCACGTGGCAGTTTCTGGTGCCGGCCGGCGCGGCGGAGCAGTTCCCCGCTTACAGCGCAATGTATTTGTACGACGTGCTGAACGACCGCTATTATGCCTACGACCCGGCGGTCTTTGCCCAGAAGTTCGGCGAAAACGGCGGTATACTGGAGCTCACCCTCACCGCATATCTGGGCGGCAGGGGTTCGATCTATTAAACGCCGCTTTTGGCTTGCAAACGCTGAAAAACGCCCTCCGAAGCCGGGCTTGGGGGGGCGTTTTTGTCTGCCTTTGGCCCGATATACGGCGGCCCGGCAAAAAATACTTGTCTGTGCAGGGCAAATATGTTATACTATAAACGGCGGGCTGGCTTTGCCGACCAGTTTTGCCCGAAAATTTTGACTATATGCTGAGATTTTCAGTATTTTTTGGGAGGTATTTTCCGTGATTTCCAGTAATGATTTTCGTAACGGCGTATCCATTGATCTGGACGGCGAGGCTTACGTCGTCGTGGATTTTCAGCACGTTAAGCCCGGCAAGGGTTCCGCCTTCGTGCGGACGAAGCTGAAAAACGTGCGTACCGGCGGCGTGGTGGAGCGCACCTTTGCCGCGGGCGAGAAGGTGCCGAAGGCGCACCTGGAGCGCAAGCAGATGCAGTATCTCTACAACGACGGCGATTACGTGTTCATGGACAACAACACCTATGACCAGATGACGCTGACCGCCGAGCAGATCGGCCCGAAGCTGAAATACCTGAAGGAGAATATGGATCTTTATATCCTGTTCTTCAAGGGCGCTATCCTGGGCGTAGACTTCCCGCCGCAGGTGGAGCTCACCGTCACCGAGACCGAGCCCGGCATCAAGGGCGACACCGCCACCGGCGGCACCAAGCCCGCCACCACCGAGACGGGCGCTATCATCAAAGTGCCGTTCTTCATCAACGAGGGCGACGTGGTGCGCGTCAACACCGAGACGGGCGAATATATCGAGCGCGTTTGACGCGGAAACCGGCTGAATAAACGCCCGGTTTATGCGTATGCTTATTAACGAACTGAATTTGCAGCTGTAAAAGGAGGTTTTGCCGATGTCTGAATTGAAAGAAAAGGTCGTATACCTGCAGGGTCTGGCGCAGGGCATGGAGCTGGACGAAAACTCCAAGGAGGCCAAACTGATCAAGTCCATGCTGGACGTTATGGCGGATATGGCCGACGCCGTGGAAGAAATGTCCGACGATCTGGACGAGGTATATGATTTTGTGGACGAGATGGACGACGATCTGGCCGAGGTGGAAGACGCCGTTTTCGGCGATGACGACGAGTGCGACGACGATGAGTGCGATTGCGACGATTGCGACTGCGACGACGACGATTACGTTGAGGTGACCTGCCCCAACTGCCACGAGACGGTCTGCTTCAGCTCCGATATACTGGACGCCGACGAGCCGATCGAGGTCGTCTGCCCGGTCTGCGACGCCGCCGTGTTCTCCAACGACGCCGAATACGTCGAGGTGGAGGGCGAGGACGCCAAGGACGACGCCGACGCTAAAAAAGAGGACTAAAAAATTTCGTTAGACCGAGCTTTTTCGGGCCACCCGTTTGGGTGGCCTTTTTTTGTGCCTAAATGTTGCCGGGGGCTTGTTCTATTTGCGCGCCCCGGCCAATAGAATGTAGCGTCAAAGGGGGTGAACCTATGCCGGACGACCTGCCGGAAAGCCTGCTGCGCGCTCTGCTGCCGGAGCTGGCCGAGGCGGTCGCAAACGCGGCCGCGCCCGGCCTGCAGGAGATACGCCTGCGCGTCGGCCAGCCCGTGCGTCTGCGGCAGGCGGCGGGCGAGGCGGCTTTGCCGCTGCTCTGGAGCAAAAGCCGGCAGGATAGGCAGCTGATGCGCCTGCTGGACAATTCCGTTTACGCCTACGAGGAACAGCTGAAGCAGGGCTTTATCACGCTGCCGGGCGGCCATCGCGTGGGGCTGGTGGGCGAGGCGTGGTATGACGAGGGGCGCTTCGGCGGGCTGCGCGATATCTGCAGCCTGAACGTGCGGGTAGCGCGGCAGGTGTTGGGCGCGGCCGCTCCCTTTTTGCCGTGGGTGGTGCAAAAGGGCCGGGTGCTGCGCAGCCTGTTCGCCGCGCCGCCGGGCGTGGGCAAAACGACGCTGCTCCGCGATCTGGTGCGGCAGCTCTCCGAGGGGAGCGCGGGCCTTCCGCCCTTAAATATCGGCGTGGCGGACGAGCGCATGGAGCTTGGCGCGGTGGTAAACGGCGAGCCGCAGCTGGATCTGGGCGGGCGGACGGATATTATTTCGGCCTGCAATAAGGCGCGGGCGGTGGAGATATTGCTGCGCTCCATGGGGCCGCAGCTGGTGGTGACGGACGAGATCGGCAGCGCGGAGGACGCGGCGGCTCTGCTGGGGGCGCTAAACGCCGGGGTGGGCGTTTTGGCCAGCGCCCATGCCGCCAGCTATGCCGAGCTGTTGGCGCGGCCGCATTTGGGGGAGCTGGCGGCCGGTTTTTTTGAGCGCGTGATCTTTTTGGCGCGCCGTGGCGGCGCTATCGTCCCGGCCGCGGTCTATGACGGGCGAGGGGAGAGGCTGCTATGATCAAACTTTGCGGCGCGGCGGCGGTGCTGCTGGCCTGCCTGGGCGGCTTCGGCGAGCTGCGGCGGGCTATGCTGCTGCGCGTGCGGGAGCTGGCGGGCTGGCTGGCCGCTCTGCATATTTTGCAGACGGAAATGGCGTTTGGGGCGCTGCCGCTTGGCCGCCTCTGCGGCGTTATCACGGCGCGGGCTCCCGCCGCGGCGGCGGAATTTTTTCAGCGGCTGGCGGAGGGCCTAACGGCGGGCGAGGAGCTGGCTTTGGCCTGGCGCGAGCTGCTGGCGGCGGGCGCTGCCGGCGAGCATCTGCTGCTGGAGGATATGGCGGCGCTCGACGAGCTGGGCGCGGGGCTGGGGGCTTCCGGCCTTACGCAGCAAAAGCGGCTGCTGGCGCTCTCCGAGGAGCGTCTGCGGGGGCTTATGGCTGAGGCGGAGGGCCGCTATGCGCGGCTGGAGCGGCTGCTGGCGGCGCTGGGCTGGAGCAGCGGCCTGCTGCTCGTTTGTCTGGCGCTGTAAAGCGAGGAGGGGCTTATGGACGTTAGCTTGATATTTTTTCTGGCGGGGCTGGCCATCACGGTCACGGTCATCAACGCGCTGCTGAAGCAGGCCGGGCGCGAGGAATACAGCTATCTGGTGCTGCTGGCCGGGCTGGTGATCGCGCTGCTGCAGGTGCTGCCGCTGGTGCTCTCGCTTTTTAACGAGGTGCAGAGCGTGTTCAATCTCTATTAGCTTGGGGTGGCGTGATGTCGCTGTTTTTTACGTTGACCGGGGTGCTGCTGGCGGCGCTGTTCGTCTCTCTCTTGCTGAAGCAGAGCGGGCTGGCGGCGTTTGCGTCCCTGCTGGCGCTGGGCGTTTCGGCGCTGGTGCTGGCGCGGCTGCTGCCGCTGCTGGCGGAGGTTTTGGCGGTGTTCCGGGGGCTGGCGGCGGCTTCCGGCCTCTCCGGCGAGTATCTCGGCATCATTTTGAAGATATTGGCGGTCAGCTATACCGCCGAATTCGTGGCCAGCCTTTGCCGCGACGCGGGCGAATCCGCTTACGCCGCCAAGGTGGAGCTGGCCGGGAAGATCGCGGTCATGCTGCTGGCCGTGCCGGTCATCGTGAATATTCTGGACGCGGTGCTGCAAATTTTGCCGTGAGGAGGGCGGTCGAGATGAGCAAATGGCGCTGGGCTTTCGGCGCGCTGCTGTTGGCCCTCTGGCTGCTGCCCGAGCCGCTTTGGGCGGCGGACGCGGCCGACGTTCTGCCGGATATGAGCGAGCTGGAGCGAAGTATCGACGCGGTGGGGCGGTATCTTGGCGATTATTTGCCGGGCGACAGCCTCTCCGAGCTTTGGCGGCAGGCGCGGCAGGGCGAGCTGGCGTTATCCCCGCAGCTTTTTGCCGCGGCGGCGGCCGGCGCTTTCACTCGGGAGATCGCGGGGACGCTTAATATCTTCGGCCAGCTGCTGACGCTGGCCGTGTTCACCATGCTGCTGGCGCGGTTTGAAGAAAAAGGCGTGGGCAAGCTCGCGGCCAGCGTGGTCTATCTGGCGTTTATGGGGCTGGCGGTGCAGGTGTTCCGCCTCTGCGGCGACACGGCGGGCGAGGCTATCGGGCTGATGAGCGATTTCGTCTATGCGCTGCTGCCCGTGCTGCTGACGCTGCTGGTCTCTTTGGGCGGCGCCTCTTCGGTGGCGCTTTTTAACCCGGCTCTGCTGTTTGCGGTCAGCGTTTCGCTGCACCTGCTGCGCTATTTCGTGTTGCCGCTTTTGTATATCAGCGGGGCTTTGACGCTGTTTGGGCGGCTGCCGGCGGGCGTGAAGCTCTCCGGCCTGGCCAAGCTGGCCAGAGACCTTGGCATGGGCGTGCTGGCCGTGCTGCTCTCGCTGTTTACGGCGGGGCTGGGCGTGCTGGGCTTATCGAGCGCGGCGCTGGACGGCCTCGGCTTCCGCGCGGTGAAGAGCGCCAGCGGCGTGTTCATTCCCGTGGTGGGGCGCACGATCGCCGACGTGCTGGATACGGTGGTCGGCACGGCGCTGCTGCTGAAAAACGTGATCGGCGTAGCCGGTATCGCGGTGCTGGCGCTGCTGTTGCTGCTGCCGGCGGTGAAGATATTGCTGCTGTACCTCGCCTTTCGGCTGGCGGGCGCGGTCTGCGAGCCGCTGGGCGACGCGGCGCTGGCGGAGCTTTTGGGCGCGCTGGCGCAGGTGGTGGTGCTGTTTTTTGCGGTGGTGGCGGCCGGGGCGATCTTCTTTTTTTTCCTGATCAGCATAATTATCGGTATGGGCAATATCATGCTGGCGCTGCGATAGCGCCAAGGAGGCGGGGCGCATGGCGCTGGTGGATATTCTGGCGGGCGTGGCGCGGCAGGCTCTGATCCTGGCCGGGCTGGCGCTGTTTCTGGAGGTGCTGCTGCCGCAGGGGCAGATAAAAAAATACGCCCGATTGGTGCTGGGCCTGCTGCTGGCGGGCGCGCTGCTCTCGCCCTTTTGGGCGCACGCTCCCGGCGCGGTCTCGGCCGCGATCTTCGTGGCCCCGCCGGATAACACGGAGGCTATCCTCGCGGCGGGGAGCGATCTAAGCCGTCGGGCCGAAGAAGCCGCCCAAAAGGAGCTGGCCGCCGAGGTGGAGCGGCAGCTGGCGGCCTTTGTGACGCTGCGGGAGGGCGTTGCCGCCGCCGACGTTGAGGTGGAGCTGGCGGAAGCAAGCGGCCAGGAGCTTGGTCATAATTGGGGCAGGGTCGTCATATTGTTGAACGTGGCCGAGACGGCGGCAGCGCCGCCGCAGGAGATCGCCGCCGCTGTCAGACGCAGCGTGGCGGCGTTCTACGACTTGGACGAAAGCGCGGTGCAGGTGTCGGTGGCGGCATATGCCGCGGCGGGCTGACAGAGCGGCGGAGGTGAGCTATGGAGCAAATGAAGCCGGAATTTCTGGCGAAGCTGGGTTTGGGCGGCAAGGAAAAACGGCGGCTGGCCGGGCTTTTGCTGCTGCTGGCGGCGGGGCTAACTCTGCTGGGCCTTTCTTCTCTGCTGGGGCAGCGGGATAGGCCGGGCGGGGCGGAACAGACGGCGCAGCCCCAGATAACGGCGGCGGCGGAGGTGGACGAAGCAGCCGCGCTGGAGCAAAAGCTGGCCGCGATCTTGAGCCGGATTCGGGGCGCGGGCGAAGTTTCGGTGGCGGTGACGTTTGGCAGCAGCGGGCGCACGGATTACGCCGTAAACGCCAGCACCACGCTGCGCACCACGGAGGAAAACGACGCGGGCGGCTCGCGCCGCACCACGGAGGAGACGCGCCGCGACGATATGGTGCTGGCGGCGGGCAACGCCGACCCGGTGGCCGTGCAGCAGAGCGGGCCGCAGGTGCAGGGCGTGCTGGTGGTGGCGGCGGGCGCGGACGACCCGGCGGTATGCGGGCAGATAACGGCGGCGCTCACTAATCTGCTGGACGTGCCGCCGCATAAGATAGTGATCTGCCCGGCGGACTGAGCCGCGGCAAAAATACGGAAAGGGGCTGGAAAAATGAAAGTTGCGGAGAAAAAATCGGGCGGCCGGCTGGCGGCCTTTAAGCGGCTGGCGCTGAACAAATGGACGCTGACGTTCGCGGTGCTGCTGTTGCTGCTTTCGGCCTATATCGGGCTGGAGGAAAACGGGCGGCGTCTGGAGAAGCAGGACGTTCTCTACGTTACGGATACGCTGCCCTACGACGTGCAGAAGGTAAACGGCGGCGAGGGCAGCCTGGAGGTGCTGGAGCAAACGCCCCCGGCGCAGGATAAGAGCGGCGCGCCCGAGCAGGCCGCCGAAACGGCGGGGGAGAGTGCCTTTGGGGACGATTTGGCGGAGCTGCAGCAGGATCTGGACGAGGCCGGGGAATTTTCGATCAACAGCGACAGCGATTTCTTCATCAACTACCGGCTGGAGCGGGAAAAGGCGCGCTCGCGCCAGCTGGAGCTGCTGCAGGGGCTGATTGACGACGAAGCGACCTCGGCGGCGGTGCGCGAGGCGGCGCAGCAGCGGGTGATGCAGCAGGCGGAGGCGATTGAGCAGGAGCTGCTGCTGGAAAATATTCTGGTGGCCAAATACGGCGGCGAAGCGGCGGTGTTCAGCCAGCCCGCCAAGATCAACGTGGTGCTCTCCGGCGGGCGGCAGAGCCTCTCCGACAGCGAGGCGGCCAAGATCGCGGCGCTGGTGGATAATTACACCGGCGTCGGCTATGCCAACGTGATCGTGGTGCTGAAGGAATAAACGCAAAATACAAAAATCCGGTTGTATTCCGGCAGGCTTTCTGCTATAATTAAGTTATCAATACATCGGAGGTGTTTCCTATGGACGAACAGATTTTGGAAGTAGAGGTTCAAAATCAGGAGGATACAAATACCGTAAAGATCGCTAACGACGTGGTGGCGACGATCGCGGGCATCGCGGCGGCGGAGATCGACGGCGTGGCCAGCATGAGCGGCGGCATGGTCAGCGGCATTTCTCAGATGCTGGGCAAGAAGCAGCTCACCAAGGGCGTTAAAGTTGAGATCGCCGAGCAGGACGTGACCCTTGATATCAGCATCGTGGTGGAATACGGCAAGAAGATCCCCGAGGTCTGCGGCGCGATCCAGCAGGCCGTTAAGCAGGCCGTTGAGGATATGACCGGCCTTAACGTCACCGCCGTGAACGTCCACGTCACCGGCGTTCAGTTCGTGGAGGAAGCCCCCGCGGCGGAGGCTGCCGCGGCGGAGACTACGGAGGAATAGGCCTTGCGGTCTGAAAAATTTGCTTTGCCTGTACGCAGGGGCTATCGGCGGTTCGCCATAGCCCTTTGCTGAGTTGGCGGGATATTTTGCTTGGCCGCTTTTGGCGGCAAAAAGGTGGTATTTTTTATGCGTTTTCTGGAAAAATTTTTACTGTTCGTATTGGTGTTGCTGTTGGCGGCCGCGGGCGCCTGCGGCATGGCGTTTTGTTTTCTGCCGCCGCAGGGCGTGGCCTACTGGGTGCAGAACAGCCTGGCGGTGCTCTACGCCAGCCGTTGGCTGGTGCTGGCCGCGTCCGGCGCGCTGCTTTTGCTGGCGGTGCTGGTGCTTTTCGGCGTCGTCTGCCGGGGCAGCGGCGCGAAGAAGGAGGATTCCCACGCGGCCAAGGTCGTTAAGGTGGGGGCGGAGGGCAGCAACGTGCAGATCAGCACGCAGGCGGTGGATTGCATTATCCAGCAGCAGAAGCTGCAGTTCCCCGACGTGACGAATCTGGAGAGCATGATCCTCGGCCACCAGGACGGCACGGAGATAATCCTTAAGGTGACGGCCAACGCCGCCGCCAATATGCAGGAGCTTTCGGCCAACCTGCAAAACGCCGTGAAGCAGCAGCTGGAAAGCATGGTGGGCCTGCAGGTGACCGCTGTGAAGGTCATCATCGCCGACGTGGTGAGCGAAGCCGCGCCGACGGCCTGACGGAGGTGCTCGATGAATTACGTTGATTGGTGCAAGCAGTTTTACGCGGCGCACCCCGGCCTTTGCCTGGGCGTGGCGGGCGGCGTGCTGCTGGGCCTTTCTTTTGCGGTGTTCGGCTTCTGGAAGACGCTGGTGGTGCTTATATGCGCCGCGCTGGGCCTGTTTATCGGTCTAAGGCTGGACGCCGGCGACAGCCCGGACGCCTGGCTCGATCAGATCAGGCAAAAATTCGCCAAGGGCGGCAAGCGATAGGAGGACGGGCTTTTGAGCAGGCATAAGGCGCGCGAGACGGCTTTTCTGCTGCTGTTTCAGCTGCTGGAGGGCGAAAACGAATGGGAGTCGGCGCAGCCGACGCTGGCGGAGGCGGAGCTTTCCGCTGAAAACGCGGCGTTTGCGGCGGCTCTGGCGCGCGGCGCTTGGGAAAAGCGCTTCGAGACGGAGCAATATATCCGCAAGCTCGCCAGCTCCTGGCAGTATGAGCGCCTGTTCTCGGTGGACAGGGTGCTGCTGCACCTGGCGATGTACGAGCTGAAATATCTGCCGGAGACCCCGGCCGCCATCGTGCTGGACGAGACCATAGAGCTGGCCAAACAGTACGGCGCGGACGATTCGCCGGCCTTTGTGAACGCCGTTTTGGACAACTTCCGCCGGCAGGCGCTGGTGGAGCATAAGCCGGAGCTGGAGCCGGACGAGGCGGCTATCGCCGCGGCCAGCATGGCCTACGCCAAAAGAGCGGCGGCCAAAGCCCCCAAGCCGGAGCAGCCGGCCAAACCGCAGCCCCCGGCCATGCCGATAACCGAGCAGTTCGGGCAGCGGACCTTCCGCAAGATCGCCAAAAACGAGCAGACGGCGGCCGACAAAATTTTGCCCGAGCCGCTGGAGGAAGAACGCCCCAATTATTCCGGGCGCGGCGAAAAGAAATATTGATTGCAAAATTAGGCGTTCCGCTAACCGGGGCGTCTTGGCCGTTTGCCGAAAGCGGAACGCGCCGCGGCGCTATCCAGGCGGGCGGTTTTGTGGTATTATTTGGTTTGTGATATTATAAACAAAAAACGGAGGAGGTTTTGACGATGAAAAAAAATTTGGGCGTCGTGCCGGCGGTCTATCCGATGCCGGTGCTGATGGTGGCGGCCTACGACGAGGCCGGCAAGGTGAACGTGATGAACGCGGCCTGGGGCATGATCTGCGACATGGATAAGATCGCGCTGTTTATCGACGAGGAGCACAAGACCACGCAGAATATACTGAAGACCAAGGCTTTCAGCGTGAGCCTGGCGGACAGGGCGCATATGCCAGCGCCGGATTTCTTCGGTATCGCCAGCGGCAACCAGATGCCGGATAAATTTGCGCGTTCCGGCTGCCACGCTGAAAAAAGCGAGTTCGTCAACGCTCCCGTTATCGCGGAATTCCCGGTGGTGATGGAATGTGAGCTGGCCGAGGTCGTCGACACGGAGAATATGTACGCTATCGTCGGCAAGATCGTCAACACGGCGGCGGACGAAGCCGTGCTGAACGAGGCCGGCAAGGTGGATATCCCGAAGCTGAACGCCCTGATTTTCGACCAGTTCCAGGCCGGCTATTACGTCAGCGGCGAGAAGGCCGGGCAGGCGTGGAGCGCGGGCCGGGAGCTGATGCCGAAATAAGCTGAGACACAGCAAAGAGGAGGAGACGAAATATCGCTCCTCCTCTTTTGTTATGCGTTTTTTCAGGCCTCGAAGCCGTGGGGGTGGCTGCTGTGCCAGCGCCAGGCCGTGGCGATGATCGCCGCAAGGTCGGTATATTGGGGCTGCCAGCCGAGTATGGCCCGGCTTTTGGCCGACGCCGCCAGCAGTATCGCGGGGTCGCCCGGCCGGCGCGGGGCCAGCGCTGCCGGTATCGGCTGCCCGGTGACGGCGCGAGCCGTCTCCAGTACCTCCCGCACGCTGCTGCCCGTGCTGCTGCCGAGGTTGAACGCGTCGCTTTGGCCGCCGGCCAGCAGATAGTCCAGCGCCAGGATATGCGCTGCGGCCAGGTCGTCCACGTGGACGTAATCGCGGATACAGGTGCCGTCCTTGGTGGGGTAATCGTCGCCGAATATCTGCACGCTCTGCCGCTCGCCCGCCGCAGTTTGCAGCAGCAGCGGTATCAGGTGCGTTTCCGGGTCGTGCGCCTCGCCGATCAGGCCGGAAGGGTGCGCGCCGCAGGCGTTGAAATAGCGGAGAGCCGCGTATTTCAGCCCGTGCGCCTGGGCCGTCCAGTCGATCAGCCGTTCCATCGCGAGCTTGGTCTCGCCGTAGCAGTTCACGGGCCGCGTCGGGGCGCTCTCCAATATCGGCTGCTCCGGCGGCTCGCCATAGACGGCGGCGGTGGAGGAAAACACCAGCGTTTTTACGCCGTGCGCCAGCATGGCCTGCAGCAGAGTTATGCTGCCGGCCAGGTTGTTATCATAATATTTCAGCGGGTCGCGCATACTTTCGCCCACCTGGGAGAAGGCGGCGAAGTGGATCACGCCGTCGACGTTTTCCGCCGCGAAGATTTTGTCCAGCGCCGCGCGGTCGCGGATATCCGCCTGATAAAAACGCGCCGCCGGGTGAACGGCTGCCCGCCAGCCGGTGGAAAGATCGTCGACCACGGCCACGTCGCGCCCGGCCTCGATCAGTTTGTATACGGTGTGCGAGCCGATATAACCGGCCCCGCCCAACACGAGAATAGTCATAAGAAGCCTCCTTTGCCGCCGCGCTTCGCTTATAGTTTAGCATATCGCGGGCCGCCGCGCAAGCGGGCAAACCGCGTTTTGGCGCAAAAAAGGCTTGTGATATGCCGCCCCTGGTGCTATAATGTAATATAATGTATTATTCTGCGCGTATTATGCCGCGCCAGCGTATATTGGCGCGTATAAGTCGATATATTGGTGTATATTTGTCGATATATTTAAGGAGAAAGTTTTTATGAGCAAGAAAACTAACCGGCCCGAGGCGAAGCCCGCGGCCAAAAAAGCGGCGGAGCAGCCTGCGGTGCAAAAGCCGCCGCTGGCCCGGCCCGCCGTAAAAGAGGCCTCGGCGGCCGCGCTGCCGTCCGGGCAGAGTGTGGGCGGCGCGATCATCTTGGCCGTCTGCACGGCGCTCTACTTTTTGCTGGTCTGCTTATCCTCCGCGTCCACCGTCAAGGTGATGACGCTGGTGTTGGTCACGCTGGCGCTGGTCTCCGGCGTTATCCGCTTCAAAACGCTGCGGGAGCGCGTGACCGTGCCGCTGCTGCTGCTGGCCGCGTTCGTCGCCGTGGGCGGCGTTTCCACCCTGTATGCGGTCTCCGGTAAATTCGCTCTGTATGAGTTTCTGAAACTGCTGGCGTCTTTCTGCCTTGGTATCGTGCTGTTGGCCTGGGCGCCGGGCGACGCGAAGTGCGCCGGCAAATTCATCGCGAAAATATTGGCCGGCTTTGCCGCCATTGCCGCTTTTATTTCGATAGATATGATCTCCACCCGGCTTTTCAGCGGGCTGGTGCTGGGGCTGCTCGGCCAGTTCACGCCGGATTATACGGAGCTTGCCGTGCTTGAGGCCGGCGCTCGTATAACTTCCATATTCGACAACCCGAACGTGTTCGCGGGCGTCGCCGGGCTGGGCGTGCTGCTCTCGCTGGGGCTGGTGCTGGCGGCGGAAAATAAAAACGAACGTATTATCCAGACGGTCATTTTATACATAAACTCGCTGGGCTTTCTGCTGGCGTTCAGTATGGGCGCTTCCGCTTCTATCGCCGTCGCGTTTGTCGTGCTGCTGCTTTTGCGGCGTAAGGGCGAGCGCGCTGGCCTGATCATTCTGATGGCGGAAACGCTGGTCTGCACGGTGCTGGCGGCGGCGGTCATCTCGGTCACTTCCTTTAAGGCGTGGACGGGGGTGCAGCCAGTGCCGCTGCTTTGCCTGGTCGCCGGGGCGGCGGCGCTCTGCGCGGCGGACAGTTTTTTGGGCCTTCGCCTCACGCAGCTGCTGGACGGCCATAAAAAGCTGAGCCTGATCTTGGCCGGCGGTCTTTTGGCCGTGCTGATCGGCTTTGTGGCGCTGGCCTTCAACCTGACCGGCGCGGACACGCTGAGCGCGGGCGAAACTCTGCGCCGCGCGGCTTATCCAGACCCCGGCGCCTATACGCTTACCGTGGCCTCCGACGCCGCCGTGAACGTAACGGTGGAGAGCCAGAACCAGCAGGAGACGATGATGCATACCAACACCCTGCTGTATCAGGGCGACGCGGCCACGGCCAGCTTTACCGTGCCGGAGGGCAGCAAGGTCGTTTATTTCAACTTCAGCGCGCCGGCGGGGGCCACTATCCAGACCGCCTCTTTCAGCGGGTCGAACGGCAGCGGCGATATCCCGCTGGGCTACAAGCTGCTGCCCGGCTTTATCGCCAACCGTATGCAGGGCCTTTGGGCCAACGAAAACGCGATACAGCGTCTGGTCTTTTTCTCCGACGGTCTGAAGCTGTTCCACCGCAGCCCGGTCTATGGGCTGGGCCTTGGCGCGTTTGAAAACGGCGTAAAGAGCGTGCAGTCCTTCGCTTATATCACCCGCTACGCGCATAACCATTATATCCAAACGCTGGCGGAGACCGGCCTGATCGGTCTGGCGCTGTTCGTGCTGCTGCTTTTAGGCTCTTTTGCCGCCGCAGTCTGCGAGCGGGGCCGGGGCGAAGAAACGCACCCGCTGGCGGCCTCTCTGGGCGCCGCGGTGGTGTTTATGGCGATACACGCCGCCTCCGAGGTCGTTTTCTCGATGTATTCGTATCTGCCCATAGCTTTTGGCACGTTTATGCTGCTGGGGCTTTGCTGCGGCGAGGCGCTGCCCGCGCCGAAGTTGAACCTGAAAGCGAAAGCCGCGTCTCTGCTGGTCATCGCCGTGCTGATTTTGGCCTTTACGGCGCTGCTCGTCTGCAATATGCAGGCCAAGGCCATAGCGGACGCGGGCAATTCCTATGAGGCGATGGATAAGGCGATCGCGCTGGATAAATTCGAGTGGGCCGATTACGCCCTCTCTTATGTGGTGAACGTGCCGAATATGAACGTGACGCCGGATATCAAGCTGCAGGCGGACAAATACGCCGAGCGGCTGGGCAAGATGGATTCCAACACCGTGCCCGTCTATCTGGCCGCCTATTATTTCCAGACCGACCGGCCGAACAAGGCTATGAATATGCTGGAAAAATACGTCAACTACGTATCCTCCGACGCGGAAGGCTGGCAGAAGGCGTTCGACGTTCTACTGCAATTTGAGGACGGCTCGGACGAGTTCCGCGTCGGGGTGCGCCGTATCGCGGCCCTGCTGGACGAATGGAACGCGGCCAACCTGGGCGAGATCACGGTCAACGACGCGGCGCAGGCGCTGATCGAACGCGCCGGCGCGTAAAAATTCCCGGCCGGGCCGGAAGAAGCGAGAGAAAAGACAGACATGATCAGAGAAAACCAGCGGCTGCTCAACTATATACACATTCTAAGCGATGGACTGCTACTGTTCCTGTCGTTTCCCATCGGCTTTTATATCCGTTTTTATATCTTCAGCGGCCATATCAGTATACCGCTGCGCAGCTATATTTCCGTGGCCCTGATCTATACCGTGGCCCAGCTTTTCACCTACGCGGCGTTCGGCCTGTATCAAAGTTTTCGGCGGACGCGCCTGCGGGTGGAGCTGCTGCGCCTTTGGGAAGCCACGCTGCTGGACGCTCTGCTGCTGCAGAGCCTGCTGTTTTTGAGCTGGGGCGTTAACTTCTCGCGTTTGGCTTTGCTGGCGGCTTTTCTGTTCAGCGTGATCATGCTGAGTTTGAAGCGCGTTTGCCTGCGGCGGCTGCTGCGGCGCTACCGCGAGCTGGGCTATAACCGCAAGCACGTCATCGTTATCGGCGGCGGCCGGCTGGCCGGGCGGTACGTCAACGAGATCAAGACCGACCTGCAGCTGGGCTATCACGCCGAGGGCTACGTCGCCGCGGAGCCTGAGCCGGGCATGGGGGATCTGCCCTGGCTCGGCGGCTTCGACAGCATGGACGAGCTGCTGGAGCGCCGCCGGCCGGACGAGGTGGTGGCGGCAATGGAACCGGAAGACTTCCCGCGCACGCAGGCGGTGATCGCGGCCTGCGAAAACGCCGGGGTGCGGCTCTCCATTATCCCGTTTTATGCGGATTATATGCCCTCCAACCCCCAGTTCGACGATCTTAACGGCATACCAATGCTGAACGTCCGCCATATCCCGCTGGATAACTGGGCCAACGCATTTATGAAGCGGGCCATGGATATCGTGGGTTCGGCGCTGCTGCTGCTGCTGACTTCTCCGGTCATGCTGTTTTGCGCTGTCGGCGTGAAGCTCTCCTCGCCCGGGCCGGTCATCTTCAAGCAAAAGCGCGTGGGCCGCAACAAAAAGACCTTTTATATGTACAAATTCCGCTCCATGCGCGTGAACGACGCCGAAAACACCGCCTGGAGCAAAAAGACCGACGACCGCAAAACGCCGTTCGGCGCTTTCATGCGTAAATTCTCGCTGGACGAGCTGCCGCAGTTCTGGAACGTGCTGAAAGGCGAAATGAGCCTGGTCGGCCCGCGGCCGGAGCTGCCGCATTACGTGGATAGGTTCCGAAACGAAGTGCCGCTTTACATGGTGAAGCATCAGGTGCGGCCGGGCATAACCGGCTGGGCGCAGGTGAACGGCTTCCGCGGCGACACCTCGATCAAAGGCCGGATCGAGCACGATATATATTATATCGAAAACTGGAGCCTCGGCTTCGACTTGCAGATATTGCTGGTAACGGTATTCGGCGGCAAATTTATGAACGATGAACAAATGACGAAAGCGGGGCGGTGAAGATGACGAAAAAAGTCCTCTTTACCGCCTCGACTTTTTCGCATATCCTCAACTTTCACCTGCCGTATCTGCGCTGGTTCAAAGAAAAAGGCTGGCTCGTCCACGCGGCCTGCGGCGGCGCGCCCGCCGAAGTGCCTTATGCGGACAAGGTGATCGCTCTGCCGCTGCAAAAGAAAATGACCGCGCCGGATAATTTCCGCGCGGCGGCTCAGCTGCGGCGGCTGATCAGCGCCGAAAAATACGATCTGATCTCCACGCATACGTCGCTGGCGGCCTTTTTCACCCGGCTGGCGGCAAAACGCCTGCCCGAGCGGCCGCCGCTTATCAATATCGTCCACGGTTATCTGTTCGACGCGGATACCCCGGCCGCCCGGCGGCGGCTGCTGCTGGCCGCGGAGCGCTTCACCGCGCCGGAGACCGACCTGCTGCTGACGATGAACGCTTGGGATAACCGCTTGGCCGAGCAGGAAAAGCTGGGCCGCCGGGTGGCGCAGATACCCGGCATGGGCGTGGATTTCGCCGCTCTCGGCCAGTTTGGCCGGGAGGACGGGCTGGCGCTGCGCCGCCGCTGGCAGATACCGGCCGACGCTTTCGTGCTGCTTTATCCCGCCGAGTTTTCCGCCCGCAAAAATCAGGCCCTGCTTTTGCGCGCCCTGACGCTGCTGCCGGAGAGCTGCGTGCTGGCTCTGCCGGGGCAGGGCGCTCTGCTGGAAGAGTGCCGCGCTCTGGCGGCGAAGCTGGGGCTGTCCGGCCGGGTCGTCTTCCCCGGCCAGATCACGAAAATGGGGGAATGGTACGCTATGGCGGACGCGGCTGTATCCGCCAGCCGCAGCGAGGGGCTGCCCTTCAACATAATGGAGGCGATGTATTGCGGTCTGCCCGTGGTGGCCAGCGCCGTGAAAGGCCATATCGACCTGATCCGCAACGGCGAGACGGGCTGCCTCTATCCTTACGGCGACGCTGCGGCGTGCGCCGAAGCCGTTCGCCGGCTGCTTAGCTCAAACGAGCTGCGCCGAAAGCTGGGCAGCCGTGCCAGAGAGGCCGCCCGGCAGTACAGCCTGGAAAACGTCTTGCCGCAGGTCGTCCGCTGGTATGGCGAACTTGCGCCGGAGCTGGCCGCGGCGGCCACGGAATGAACGAAAAGCTAGATAAAAGGCAAAAAAAGGCCCGGCAGCGCGTTGGCGCTTTGCCGGGCCCTGTTAATTGCCGGTAAATTTTTACGTTTCCGCAAACATTTGCGGCTCCGGGCTGATGCTGATGACGATGCCGCCCTTATCGCAATACACGCCGAGCGCTGGGTCGATCGAGCCGACCAGCAGCCGCGCGGGGGCCAGCCGCTCCTCTATGGCCGCGCGGTATTTTTCCGCCATGTCGGGGTTCTGAAAGTGGGCGATGCCGACGATGGCCCGCGAAAAATCCTCGGCTTTGCCGGCGATGCGCTCCAGCATTTTCTGGAACGTCTTATCCGCGCCGCGCGCCTTATCCACGACGATGACCTGCCCGTCGATGACTTCGATGATACCGCGTATGTTCAGCTTCTCGATGATCTTGCCGGCGTATTTGTTCATGCGGCCGCCCTTGATCGCGTTATCGTATTTTTCCAAAATGACCACGATGCTGGATTTTTGGTAATATTCCGCCAGCTTTTGCTTGATCTCCTCCAGCGATTTGCCCATATCCCGCAAAATGGCGGCGAGCACGACCTGGAAGCCCTGGCCGAAGGAGCCTTCTCTGGTGTCGTGGACGAGTATCTTTTTGGGGGAGCTTTGCGCGGCCAGGTTGGCGGAATTGAAGCTGCCGGAAAGCTCCGAAGAGAGCGTCAGGCAGACGATCTCGTCCGCCTCGGTGGCCTCAAAAGCCTGCGCGTAGGCGTGCGGCGTGGGCTGCGACGTTTTGGGCATATCGGGGGCGGCGGCGATCTTGGTCAGCGCGTCTTCAATGGAGATATCCACGCCGGGGGTATAGTTTTCGCCGTCCACCTGCAAATGCAGCGGCACCACTTCGATGTCGTGCGCGGCCAGAAATTCCGGCGTCAAGTCCGAACAGCTGTCCGTAATTATCTTCATCATGGTCAGTCACCTCTTTAGGGCCGCGCGGCGGAGCCGGCCGCCGGCAGCTATATAATAAACTGAACAAGCACTAGTTGTTTGTTATATTATATCATATAGTTTGCAATATGGAAACAGAAAATTATATTTTTCGCCCAAACTGACAAAAATTTTTTCGGCGGCGGATATTTAGAGGAAAAACCGCCTCGGGCGAGAATATATATAAGTCACCGGCCCTTGGGCTAATATGTGCATATTGAGGTGTTCCGTTTGAGAGCGATCGTATTCGGCCTTGCCGCCGTGTTCCTGTATGGCGTGCTGGTGGGCGTGAAAAGCCTGATCGGTATGTTCAGATATGACCGAAGCTGCTGGCCGCTGGCGTTTGGCTATATTGCCTATCTGGTCATCGTGCCACTGACGTTTTTTATACCGGGGCTTTATCCCAGCCTGAGCGACCCGGATCTTTCCGGCCACAGTCTGTGGAAAGTTTGTTTATTGCTGCTGCTGGTTTGTATGTGGCTGATCATGGGCTTCTGCATAAAAGCCTCGTATCAGCGCATCATCACC
>CANQSW010000007.1 GCA_947626615.1 uncultured Peptococcaceae bacterium
CTGCCGGCCTGCCGGAATTTATCCACGCGGCTTATCCGGGGCGGCGGGTGCGCATACCGATGCGGGCGGATTTCCGTTCGTATAATCTCGCCAACTCGGTGGCTGTGCTGGTTTTTGAGGCGCTGCGGCAGCAGGGCTTCCCGGAGCTTATCTAGGAGGGCGCTATGGCATTGCTGACGGTGGCCGCCCCGGCGCGGGCGGAATTTACCGAAAAAAGATCCCGTTTTATCGGCTATATCAGCCCGGCGGCGGACGAAGCGGCGGCGCAGGCGTTTTTGCAGGAGATACGCTCCCGCCACCGCGACGCCACGCATAACTGCTATGCCTGGCAGACGGGCGAGGGCGGCGAGTGTCAGCGTTCCTCCGACGACGGCGAGCCCAGCGGCACGGCCGGGCGGCCGATACTGGAGGTCATCAGGGGCGCGGGGCTGGAGCGCGTCGTTATCGTGGTGACGCGCTATTTCGGCGGCGTTCTGCTCGGCACGGGCGGGCTGGTGCGCGCTTATACGCAGGCGGCGCAGCAGGCCGTGGCGGCGGCGCAGCTGGTGACGCTGGAGCCGGCGCGGCTGTTGGCGCTCTCGCTGGCGTATGCGGACTGGCCGCGGCTGGAGCCGCTGCTGCCCGCCTGGGGCTGCCAGGTGGAGGACGTGCGCTATACGGATAAGGTGGACGTGCGGCTGCTGGTGCCGCTGGCAGAGGCGGCGGCGCTGCCGCAGCGTTTGGCCGATGCGCTGGGCCGGCCGGTGCAGCCCGTGTGGCTGGCGGAGCTGGCGGAGCAGGCGCAGCTGGCGCGCCCGCTGCCAAAATAAGGCCAAAAAATCAAGAAAACCACCGAACAACAGCTGTCGCTCATAAAACAGTATAAAAAAGGCCGTTGACTTTTTGCCGGGAAACCGGTGTGTCAACGGCCTTTTTTCAGTATTCAATTGTCAGACTTGCTGAACAGGCAAAAATGCAAGCGGGTTTATCTGTTCGGCAAGTACGCTAGGAATAGCCGCTTTAGCGGCGCAAGGGGGTGTAACCCCCTTGACGGAGCGAAGCGACGAAACCTCTCGGAGGTTGGCTTTTTGCTGCCAGAGAGGAAGCCCCGTAGAGCGCACGATACATGGTCGCCAGACTATGTATAGAAGTGCGCCCTTTCATTCCTAAAGGGTTTTGCAACGTTTCGACAAACGGGAATTGTCACAGGCGAAACATACTTTTGATCAGCTGCTTTCCTGTACTTGTTTTGACGATTCGATTCAGAAAACTATCTATGTTCTTCCTATCATATCCATTTTCGGAAGCATTGGCGATATAATCTGCTTCTACAAGAATTTGATAATCTATTCCGTCAATGCCCGATAATGTGTGATGATGGCCTACGAGATACTTTATCCGCTCCATTTGATATACACTCATACCAGCATCGTTTAAGAACGCTTCTACCATCGGTATACCTTCCTCTTCCTGATACGTTCCATTGGTGTTGCCGTACTTTTCACGACAAAGAGGGCAGGCTATATCATGGGTGATTGCAGCGACCTCAAGGATATACTGCGTTTCACCGTCCAACTGCTCCAATTCTGCAATCGTTTTGGCGTAAGTCCAAACGCGAATGAAGTGGTCTATATCGTGAATATTGCCTTCTGAGAAGACAATCATTTTGTTTATAATCTGCGAAATCGTCATATCCTTCGCCTCCACAACTTCAGATTTGTCGAGCAGTCGCACACTCGACATTGAATATTATACCACCGTAATGTGAAGAAATCTATCACTCTTTAGGCACGTTTATTAAAATCTTTTCCTTAAATCTCTGTGTATATCGAATAGAAAACGCCCCGGCGATTTTGTCCTCGTCCAGAGCGTTCCTATCCGCCGTTCCTGCCTGTCTTAAAGACAAGCTCAAACAACATACTGTTTTATGACCAGCCTGAAAATTTCGGCCGGTGGTTTTGTTTTGTCTTTTTGCTCTCAGGAGAGCAGGATACGGTCGTTATCGAGCATTTCGCCCTTGACTTCGCGGTATTTTTGCAGCAGGCCAGCCACGGTGAGCGAGCTTCGCTCCTCGCCCTGGATATCCAGCACGATGTCGCCGTCGTCCATCATCAGCGTGCGGTTGCCAAGCTCCAGCGCCGAGGCGATGTTGTGGGTGATCATCAGGGTGGTGATGCCCTTGGCCGCCACCACCTCGCGGGTGATGTTGAACACCTTTTCCGCCGTCAAGGGGTCCAGCGCGGCGGTGTGCTCGTCCAAGAGCAAAATCTTCGGCGTGACGATAACGGCCATAAGCAGGGTGACGGCCTGCCGCTGCCCGCCGGAGAGCAGCCCCATTTTGGTCTTCATGCGATCCTCCAGCCCCATGCCGAGGTTGGCCAGCGCCTCGCGGAAAATTTCGCGGTCGCGCCGGGTGATAGCGGGCTGCCAGCCCTTTTTCAGCGTGGCGTAGGGAATGGCCAGATTCTGCTCTATGGTGAGGTCGGGCGCGGTGCCCTTCATCGGGTCTTGGAAAATACGGCCGATCACCTTGGCGCGGTAGGTCTCCGGGCGGAAGGTGACGTCCTCGCTGTCGATGAGTATCTGCCCCTCGTCGGTCAGAAACGTCCCGGCGATAGCGTTAAACAGCGTGGATTTGCCCGCGCCGTTGCTGCCGATAATCGTGGCGAAATCGCCGGGCGCCAGATGCAGCGAAAGCCCTTTTAACACGTGTTTTTCGTTGGCCGTGCCGGGAGCAAAGGTTTTGTGGATATTACGAATTTGCAGCATTTTCCCGCTCCCTCCTTGTCTTGTTGCGGCGCTCGGTCAGCGCGGCTTTTAAGGGGCTCACGGCCAGCGCCACCGCGATGATGACCACGGATACCAGCTTCAGGAAATACGTCGGAAAGAGGTTGGTGCGGATAGCTATCGCTATGATCAGGCGGTAGGCCACGCTGCCCACGATAGCGGAGACGAAGCCGACCGGCAGGCTCTTTTTGACGCAGAGCGTCTCGCCGATGATCACCGAGGCAAAGCCGATGACGATCGTGCCGCTGCCCGCCGTTACGTCGGCGTAACCCATATATTGCGTGTAGACCGCGCCGGAGATAGCCACGCAGCCGTTGGCCAGCGCCAGCGCCAGCCATTTCATCTTGGTGGTGGAAACGGAAGTGGCCCGCACCATTTCCTCGTTGTCGCCGGTGGCGCAGATGCAGAGGCCGGTGTGGGTGGTGAAGAAGAATTCCACCAGCGCCACCACGATACCGCAGATGAGCAGCCCGACGATGATCAGCGAGGCGTGCTTGGAGAGGCCCGTTAAATTCTGAAACATCGAGAACACCGTATCCGAGCCGAGAATGGAAATGTTCGGCACGCCGTTGTTCATGATCAGCAGGTTGATGGAATAGAGGGCGGACATCGTCATGATACCCGCCAAGATCGAGGGTATCTTCACCTTGGTCTGAAAGAAGGCCGTGCAGCTGCCGGCCAAAGCGCCCGCCGCCAGCGCGACGAAGATCGCGAATATCGGGTGGCCGGCGTTGGTGAGCATGGCGCTGACGGCCATACCGAGGGTGATGCTGCCGTCCACCGTCAGATCGGGGATCTTCAAGATGCGGAAGGTTATGAACACGCCCAGCACCATCAGGCCGTAGACCAGACCCAGCTCCACCGCGCCCAGTAATTGATTGGTCATGGGAAAAAGCTCCTTAAAGCAAAAGCGAGATCGAAAAACAAAACGCGGGGAGAGCCAGGCACTCCCCGCGTCTTAAATAGCCGACTTACTTTGTCGTCACATAGGTGGCCTGAGCCGCGTAATCCTCCGGCAGAGTGATGCCAAGAGCGTTCTGCACGTCGCTGTTGATGACCAGAGCGAAGTTGCTGTATTGCTGGCAGGGCATATCCTCCAGCGCTTTGCCGTTGTACCAGTCGATGACCATATCGGCGGTCATTTCGCCAACGGTGCCATAATCCACGCCATAGGAGCAGAACGCGCCGCCCTGGGTCATGGCGTCAGCCGCGCCGTAGACCGGGATCTTCATGTCGGTCAAGGTCTGACCCAGCTGGTTGAAGTTGGAAGCGATGATAGAATCCAGCGTTACGTAAACGTAACCGATCTCGTCGGCGGAAAGCGCCTGCGCCTGGGTGATCGCGTCGGTCACGTCGGCGTAACCGACGACTTCGTACGGGATCGAATTATCCTCGCAATAGGTCTTGGCGGCCTGCATGGTACATTCCGAATTGTTCTGCGAGGTGTTGTACATGATGCAGACCTTCTTGCCCTCCTCCAGCGGGGTGATCGCCTGGGCTGTGGTGATGATCAGATCGGCCGGAATGGTGTTGGAGGTGCCGGTGGCCAGGTTGGCCGGGTCGATAGTGTTAAGATCGGGCATGATCTTGGAATATACCGGGTCTACCACGGACATGAAGATGATCGGGGTCTCGCCGCCGCAAATGCTCACGGCCGCCTGCGCGGGCGGGGTCAGCATCGGCACGACCAGATCGTAGCCGTTATCTACGAAGCCCTGGATAATGGTGGACATGGTGGCCGCGTCGCCGGAAGCGCTCTCAAAATCGATGTTGATCTTGTCGCCCAGGCCCGCGTCCTGAATGGTCTGGATAAAGCTGTCGTGCATCTGCGAAGCGTCGGCCATATCGACCAGCTGCACGAAGCCCACGGTGATAACGTCCTTTTCGTTTACGGTGCCGGTCTTGGTCTCGCCGCCGCCCTCATCGCCGCCGCCGCAGCCCGCCAGCGCGAACACCAGCAGCAGGCTCATCAGTAATGCTGTCAGTTTTTTCATGGTTTTTTCCTCCCTTGATACCTTGCTAAAAATTCCTGGCCCGGTTGCTGACAACGACCGAACCGTGATAAAATACATTTTAACATTTTTTGTCTTTTTGTCAAGCGGGCGGGGCAACTTTCTTGCCACAATGCCCGCGCCGGTGGTATAATTTTAACAGAGATCGGCGCGTTAGCGTTATATTTAAGGAGGTATATTTATGGATTTCAACGCTTTGGCGGCAAAAAGGTATTCCTGTAAAAAATTTGACGGCCGGCCGGTGGCGGCAGAGCAGCTGGCGGCCATTCTGGAGGCGGGGCGGCTCGCGCCCACGGCCAAAAACCTGCAGGAGCAGCGTATCTATGTGATACAGTCGGCGGCGGGGCTGCAAAAGGTGGATAAGATCACGCCCTGCCGCTACGGCGCCGCTACGGTGCTGCTGGTGGCGTATGATACGGCGAATATGTTCACCTATCCCGGCGGCCAGCGCACCTCCGGTGTGGAGGACGCGAGTATCGTGGCCACGCACCTTATGCTGGCGGCTGCGGCGGCGGGCGTGGACAGCTGCTGGCTGAATTTCTTCGACCCGGCGGAGGCGGCGGCGGTGTTTGAGCTGCCGAAGGAAGAGGAGGTGCTGATGCTGCTGGACCTCGGCTATGCCGCGCCCGGCGCGGGGCCGCTGCCGAATCATACCAGCCGCAAAGAGCTGGCCGAGACCGTGCGATATATCTGAAAACAGCTGCGTTTGCCCGAAAAATTTGTCATAACCGCTTGGCCCGGCGCATAAAATTCCCGCCTTTGCAAAGAATAGCTACTGCAAGAGCAATTTGTAAAAAAGGAGAGCTTGATGATGAAAGCAACAGGCATTGTGCGCCGCATTGACGATCTGGGCCGCATCGTTATCCCCAAGGAGATTCGCCGGACCATGCATATCCGCGAGGGCGACAACCCACTGACGACATTGGATCAGGGCGAAAAATTTTGCTTTAGTATGTTGGATCTAGCCAAGCGCAGAGGCTGGTAAATGTACATAACGACTAGTTTGGGAGGGATCTTGCGTTGCAAGGTCCCTCCCAAAAAATTATTTGGTCTTGTTCCAGCTTGGCGGAAGATACATAAGAAGATTTTCCTACAAGGATTTCAATAAGGCCGTATCAAAACAATACTAATTTAGTCTCTATTATTTTCCCAGATCAAAAAATCACAGACCTGTCAAATAGTAACGTAAAGTCTTTGCTGCGCCATTTTTTGCCAAAAGACCGTCGGCGACCATTTCACGCAAAAGCAAAATTGCTGTTGACTGAGAAACGTGCAGAGTTTGTTCAATATCTTTTCGTACAACAAAGCCGTTTTTTCGGCATAGGTTGATAACATCTTCAACACGTTCTTCTTTCTTTGAGTTGTTTGTAAACGGACGCCTAGCTGCCTCGGTTTTGTTGCCGTTCTCTTTTGCATAGTTAAGATTAGGGAGAATGATTTTGAAGGCATTGCTTGTAGCTTCAATCGAAGGTTTGATGGATGAATCAGCGTAACTCTCGTTGATCTTCAAAATGCCCGTCCCATAAGCCTCGATCAGTTTTAATCGGTAAAATATATTAGCAAGGTTTTGATTTCTGAGAGCAGAAACACCTAGCATGATATCGTCTAGAGACATCCCTTTGATCAGTCCGCCAATGGATACGAATTCTATACGATCATCGAAAATGCTGATCAGCGTCGAGCCGCTGAAAGAATAATCCCGATGTACGATGGCGTTCAGCAATGCCTCCCTCACCGCGGCCACAGGATAATCCCGGCTGTCCAGCCGGTCAAGCCCCTGAAACTCCGCCCGGGTGCGGTTGTAACGATCGATGTAGATAAAAGCCGAATCAAGTTGTTCCAACAGAGAACCGGATAACTCAGTACGGTCCTTGAAAACAGATTTTTTGCTTCCTTCAAAAACAGCTAATTTGACCGTGTGCGAGCATTGTTCAGATAATAGGAGCGCCAGATTTGTAAACGTCCCGTCCTCACCGATCATGTGGAGCGTCCGCATCTGCTGAGGGCCGAAATCCAACCCCCGCTTTTTGAAAAAAGCGCAGCAATGTTCAAACGTGAGCTGTTGATTGATAGACCGCGCCGCCTCATAGCTGTCGCCGCTGGTCTCCCGAATCATGTTAAGAATAGCCGCGTCAGAGGCGGGCACAGTGGATGCGCCCTGACGCACATAGACCCCCTCGGGTCGGATGCCTTTGTCACGAAGGTAATATGGCCTTGCTGTGCCGCGCTGTACGGAAACTGTGACCACCGCCTTGCCGTCCATATCGGTATAACGGCAATCCAAAAACATCATAATGTCCGGCCTTATGGCGTCGCGCAGGGCGTTGGTCACGCGAAGTATCGTAGCATCAGCATTGGGCACCCCGCAAATCAAACCGTCGTCGTCTATTCCAATATAGATTGTGCCTCCGTCACAGTTTGCGAAGGCCGCAGCCGTTTTTTTGATATCGTCCACATACTCTCGTTTAAGCTCTATCGTTTTACCCTCAATAAGCATTTGCGCTTTTCTACCTCCCAATCTAATCAAATCTAATCAAATCTAACAATTATTATAATCAGGTTGCGGTCGCATTGCAAGATGTTGTGCAAAAATTTCTTGAGTATCTATTATTCATAAGGATGTCGGACTATCCCATAAATAAAAAAGATCGTTCTCCGTAGCGCGGAGGTCGGTCATTTTTTCTCTGTGTATGGACAGCGGACTCGCTCGCTATTCTTCTAAAGACATATACATGCAACGACAACATCCTGATTTTTCAAAATGGAGAATTCCGCTACTTTCAAAATATTCTTTCCCAACGTTTCTTCATTTACTAAGAAAATGTCCGTTGTAAAGGGGAGGCGCATTATTACCTTCGGTTTAGTAAGCCCTGCCTTTCCCGCCTCTAAAAACGCGGTCACCGTTTCAAAATGCAGAGACGTTTTCTTTCAACTTATTTTTAACTTTTTATGGTAAAATCCTTGCGTTATATATACCAGGGGCTTTTCTCAGCCGCTTTTCCTCGTATTTACTTCGATTTTCTAACGCTAAGATAATTTTAGCACGAAACAGTAGAAATTGACGATGAGAAAATACATAAGAGTATACATAAGGAGAAAACGCGATGGACTTTCGGCATGAATGGAAGATAGAGATCAACACGGCCGATCTGCTGGCGCTGCGCAGCCGGCTGCGGGCCCTGATGGAGCCGGACGCGCACGCCGTGAACGGGCGCTACCAGATCCGCAGCCTTTATTTCGACACGCCGACGGACCGGGCGCTGCGGGAGAAGATCGACGGCGTGAACCGGCGGGAAAAATTCCGTATTCGCTATTATAACGGCGATACGGCGCGGCTGAGCCTGGAGAAAAAGAGCAAGCTGAACGGCTTATGCAATAAGCAGGGCGTCAGAATATCGTTCGAACAGGCGCGGGCGCTAAGCTGGGGGAACGCGCCGCCGCTATCGCCGGACGCCCCGCCGCTTTTGCGGGAGCTTTGCTACAAAATGAAAAACGAAGGCCTGCGGCCCAAGGTCGTGGTGGATTACGTGCGAGAGCCGTTCGTTTACCGGCCGGGCAACGTCCGCATCACCTTCGACCACGGTATCCGCACCGGCCTTAGGTGTACCGATTTTCTCGACCCGGCGCTGGTGACGATACCGGCGGGAGACGCCCCGGTCTTAATGGAAGTGAAGTGGGACGCCTTCCTCCCGGACGTGATACGGGACGCTATCCAGCTCCCCGGCCGCCGGGCCGCCGCTTTTTCCAAATACGCTCAATGCCGCATTTACGGTTGATCTATACAGAAAGGAAACGAAACCATGACTTTCAACGATATTTTCAAATCCAGCTTTTTAGAGAACATTGCCAGCGTGAGCATCTTCGATATGGCGCTGGCGCTGCTGCTGGCCTTTGGCCTCGGCGTTTTCATTTTTCTGATCTACAAAAAGACCTATAACGGCGTGATGTATTCGTCCTCGTTTGGCGTCACGCTGATAGCGCTCACGATGATCACCACCGTCGTCATATTGGCGGTCGCCTCCAACGTGGTGCTTTCTCTTGGTATGGTCGGCGCTCTTTCTATCGTCCGTTTTCGGACGGCGATCAAAGAGCCGCTGGATATCGCTTTCCTGTTTTGGTCTATCGCCGTGGGCATCGTGCTGGCGGCGGGCATGATACCGTTGGCGGTGATCGGCAGCGTCATCATCGGCCTGATATTGCTGGTATTCGTCAACCGCAAATCCCACAACGATCCGTATATCGTGGTGCTGCAATGCGACGGGCACGAAAGCGAGCAGGCGGCCAAGGCATATCTGGAAAAGCAAACGGAGCGCTGCGTCGTGAAAAGCAAGACCGCGCAAAAGGGGCATATCGAACTCGATTTGGAGGTGCGCCTGAAGGACGACAACACGGATTTTATCAACGAACTGGCCGAAATGGCCGGCGTGGCGAGCGCGGTTTTGGTGAGCTTTAACGGGGAGTACATGGGATAAGGAGGCGCTTTATGGCAGCCCACAAGCATATCGACGCGATCTGCCTGACGATAATCGCCCTCACCCTGCTGCTGACCTTTCTGTTCATAAACGGCGAGTCGCTCGGCCTCCAAGTTATCGCAAGCGAAGAAAACAGCGACGCCATGTTTACGGCCAACGATCTTGACGCCGCGTGGGACGCCGCCGGGGCAACTATGATCACGCTGGCGGACGCGGGCAGCACGGTACGGGGAACGGGCGCCTACGCAGACCACGGAAGCGTGTATATCGTCGGCGCAGGGAGATACGTGCTGACCGGCGCGCTTTCCGACGGCTCGGTCGTCATCGAAGCGGAAAACAACGCCAAAATATGGCTGCTGTTGGACGGCGTGTCTATCCATTGCGAGGACGCCGCGGCGCTCCGCGTGGAACAGGCGGGCAAAGTGTTTCTGACTCTGCCAGACGGCAGCGAGAACATTCTTTCTTCCGGCGAGGCTTATAGCGAGGCGGCCGTTGCCGCCGGGGTGGACGGCACAATATATTCTAAAGACGACTTGACGATCAACGGGAGCGGTTCGCTGCGGGTGACGGCGGCATATCAGCACGGGATAGTGTGCAACGACGATCTTGTTATCACCGGCGGCACGCTTGAAGTGACCGCCGCGCAGGACGCGCTTCATGCGAACGACAGCGTGCGGCTAAAGGACGCCGACCTGACTCTTTCTGCCGGCGACGACGGGATAACGGCCTCCAACGACGATGAGACGGCCTATATTTACGTAGAATCGGGCAGCGTCACGATACCCTCCTGCTACGAGGGGTTGGAAGCGGTGCAGATCACCATTGCCGGCGGTACGATAGATATCGACCCCACCGACGACGGTATCAACGCCAACGGCTATGGCGGCGACTCCGTTATCAACATCACCGGCGGGGATATCACCATTACGGACGATAAAGGCTGGGACGCGGACGGGATTGATTCCAACAAAGATATCTATATCAGCGGCGGCCGGCTGTTCGTCAGCGTCAGCGATAACGGCGGCAGCTGCGCTATCGACTGCGGCAGCGAAAACGGCGGCGTCTGCGAGATCAGCGGCGGGACGGTGCTGGCCTGCGGCAGCAGCAGAATGGCGGAAGGCTTTGATGAGTCCTCGTCGCAGGGCTTTTTGATGCAGACTGTAACGGCGGCGGCCGGGACGACCGTGACCCTCAAGGATTCTGACGGCAATGAGCTGCTCTCGGAGGTTGTGCCTTGCAGCTTTTCTTCCGTCCTTGTCAGCACGCCGGCAATGCGGGTCGGGGATACCTGCACGCTGCTCGTTGGCGATACCGCGACAGAAATGACCATTGATAATTCCGCCGCCGGCGGCTTCGGCGGCTTTGGCGGCAGAGGTATGCCCGGTGCGGACGGTTTTAGCGGCGGGCGGCTGCCGGGCCAAGACGGCTTTGATAGGAACGCCGGAGCGTTTGGCGAGGGCCAGGCCGCCGCAGCGCCGGATAATGCCGTCGTTCAGCCTGATGATGCTGCGCCGGCCGGCAGTATGCAGCCGCCGGAAATGGCGAACGGAACGACGGAAGGCATACAGCCGCCCGAGCCGCCGCAGGGGGACATGCCGGAGCTTCCGACAAACGGCGATAGCAGCGACGGCGTGCAGCCCCGTCTGCCGCAGGGCGGCCGAAATTTCGGCGACCGCCCGGACGCGGGGAATATGCGAGAGTTTAACGGTAATTGGCCGGGACAGGCGGATATGGCGCAACCCGCGGCGGCGGGGACGCCGCTCTCGGCGGAGGAGCTGCTTCTGCTGGGCGTTTCGGCGGCCGTTCTGCTGGCCGGCTGCGTGATCGCCGCCTGTTATAAGCGGCGGGGCTGAGGCATGATCTGGCCGCGCAAAAAACCAACATATAAAAAGCCCGTTTCCGGCGGCTGGCGAGCGTCAGCCGTAGCGGAGGCGGGCGTTTTATGTTAGCTCGCTTCTGCGGTTATTTTTGCTTTCTACACCACGCCTCTTGACAAACTAACAGCGTTAGCATAAAATAATGCTAACGCTGTTAGTTTTTTTTAGGGAGGAAATTATGGTTCGACAAGGTTTGACCCGTGCGGATATTATTCAGGCCGCCATAGAGATGATCGAAGCGGAGGGGCTGCACGGCTTTTCTCTGCGGGAACTGGCGAGCAGGCTCCATATCAAGGCGGCGTCGCTGTATAACCATATAAAAAGCTCGGACGAACTTCACACCGAGATCGGTTATTACGCGATCGCGGAGCTGAAGCGGGCGCAGCTGGCCGCCATTGCCGGCAAGGAACGGTCGGAGGCCGTCGAAGCGCTGGCCGACGCCTATTACCGTTTTGGCAAAGAGCGCCCGGAGCTATATAAAGTCATTCTGTCGCTGCCTATGGTAAAAAATGACGCGCTCCACCGCGCCGGTTTTGACATCGTGGAGCCCATCATGACGGCGATGGCCGGTTATCATTTGAGCAGAGAACAGATGATGCACCTGCAGAGGGTCTTTCGCAGCATCATGCACGGCTTTATCTCGCAGGAGGAGGCCGGCTGCTTCCGGCGCTTCCCGGTGGACGTCGCGGCAAGCTACCGCCTGGCGGTGCGGGGATTGATTCTGCTGCTGGAAAATTCGGAAAAAGAGACGCGAGAATGAAAACGGATAAGACGGAACTTTTTGAAAAAACACCGGTAATGCGGGCGGTCCTGGCGCTGGTGATACCCACGGTCATCAGTCAGATGATCACCGTCGTCTACAATATGGCGGACACATTTTTCATCGGGCAGGTCGGCGATCCTGACCAGGTGGCCGCCGCGTCGCTTTGCCTGCCGCTGTTTCTGGTGACCACGGGTCTGGCCAATCTGTTCGGCATAGGCGGCGCGAGTCTTATAGCGCGGAGCTTGGGCCTTGGCGATACGGACAAGGCGCGGCGGACCTCCGCCTTCTGTATCTGGACGTCTGTCGCGGTGGCGTTTCTCTACGGGCTGGCGATTTCGCTGCTGCGCGGGGCGATCTTGCCCGCCGTCGGCGCCGATGAGTTTACCTATGATTTCTGCGCAAGTTATCTTTTCTGGACGCTGACCGTGGGCGCGATACCGACCGTGCTGAACGCCGCCCTGGCGCACCTTGTTCGGGCGGAGGGCTATTCCGGGCAGGCCAGCTTCGGCGTGGCGCTGGGCGGCGGCCTCAACATACTTTTAGACCCCGTGTTTATTTTCGGTTTGCATCTGGATATCACGGGCGCGGCGGTGGCCACCATGCTCTCCAATCTGATCGCAATGCTCTATTTTATCGCGCTGATCCTGGGCAGCCGCGGCAAATTCCGCCTTTCCCTGAACCCAAAATATTATGCCGCCTCGGACGGCATAGCCAAAGAAGTGCTGCTGGTGGGGCTGCCCAGTTCTATCATGAATGTCATGGCGATCTTCTCAAATATCACCCTCAATAAACTACTGGTCAATTATTCCAACGCGGCGGTAGCGGGTATCGGCATTGCCAAGAGGATAGATATGCTGTCCTTTGCGATCGCCAACGGTCTCTCGCAAGGCGTTATCCCGCTGATCGGCTATAATTACTCCGCCAAAAACACCGCGCGTATGCGCTCCGCTATCAAGGTGACGCTGCTGCTGAGCCTTGCCGTTACGACGGTCGGGGCGATCCTGCTGTTCACCTGCGCCAACCCCCTGGTGCGGGCCTTCATCAACGACGCGGAGATCGTGCGGTACGGCAGCATGTTCCAGCGGATCATTTGTATCACTGGGCCGTTCACGGGTATCACGGCGGTCATTATCTCTATCTTTCAGTCTGTGGGGCAGAAAGGGAAGCCGCTGGTGCTGTCCATGCTGCGAAAAGGCGGGCTGGACGTGCCGTTTATGTTCCTGCTCGATCAGCTTGGCGGCGCCGATGCCATCGCGTGGGCAACGCCTATCGCGGATTGCGGCGCTATGCTGGTCGGCATGCTCCTGTTTGTGCCCCTGTGGAGAAAAATGGGGAAAGGATAATAGCCGAGTTTATATATGATCGACAAAACAGGAGCCGCGCTGTGCAGCTCCTGTTTTTAAGGCAATTTCCCGCGCCAAAACGCCAAGTATCGACCCGTGATTTGGCAGCAAAATTCAGCTCATAGTTGAGCCAGAAACGACTTTATCTTTTCGCCGTCGGTATAGCCTTTTTTATAGAGCCGTTTCATATCCGCCGGGTCGCGGGAAAGCGTACTGACGCCGCAGGTGTCGTCCGGCGCGACGATCAGCGCTTTGCCCTGCCTGGCATATGCCTGCGCCAGAGCGACGCCGGCATTGTAGCGGTCCGCTCTCTGCCGCAGCCTTTCCGCCGCCTTGGGGTGCTTTTTGCGGATACGGGCCGCCAGCTTCTCGTCTTTCTCCGGGGTTCGCAGGACGTTTTCCGGCCGGGTGAGCAATACGACCACATGGTCGCAGCCGCAGGCGAACGCTTTTTCCACCGGCACGGGGTCGCCCAGCGCCCCGTCGTAATAGGGCACTCCCTGAATGAAATAGGGCTTGCAAACGAAAGGAATCGACGAAGACGCCTTAAACACGTTGTAATCGTCTTGCCGAATATCCCGCTTGTCAAAATACTTGGCCTCGCCGGTCTCCGCGTTGGCCGCGACCACGATGAATTCCGTTGGGTCGTCATGCAGAGCGGTATTATCAAGCGGATTTTCGCTGTCGTGATTGCTGAGCGTGCTATAGACGTAGTCCATGTCGATAAACGATCTTTTGCGGATAAAATTCCCCATGCTGGCGTACTGCTTTCTGGCAGCGTCATTCTTAATTTTTCAAAGTAGAGGATACCGTCGTTTTCAACATATTCTTTTCCGACGCCTCTCATTTAACAAGAGAATATTCGCCGCAAACCAAAAATTCGCTCGCCAAAGCGAATATTCGCTGAAAATTCGCTATCTGTGATTGACACAGTGAATTTTGCGAGTATAATTGAATATAATATAGTTGGAATTATTGCAGGGGGGGGTACTCCAATGAATTTTGAAACCGAGAATATTGAATTTAAGTCTCAATTTACTGAGGAAATCTATAAAGAAGTGATAGCCTTTGCCAATACGGATGGAGGCGTTGTCTATGTTGGGATAGATAACGAAGGAAACGCTGTTGGATTGACCGATGTTGATAAAGAATATACGCGTATTACTAACGGCATTCGTGATGCGATCATGCCGGACGTTACTATGTTCGTGCGCTTCACGGTGCAAGATAACAAAGTGGTACGTATAACTGTAAGCGAAGGCACGAATAAACCTTATTATCTCAAGGGGAAAGGTTTGAAACCGAGCGGCGTTTATGTGCGCCAAGGTACGACCAGTGTTCCCGCTTCCTCCGAGCAGATCCGTCAGATGATCAAGGAGAGCGACGGCGATACTTTTGAAGAGAACCGTTCGCTTGAGCAAGAGTTGACCTTTGCGGCGGCGCAAAGAGCATTCGATCTTTATGGCGTGGAATTCAATTCGGAGAAATATCTGTCTCTGGGTATTACGCAAAAGAAAAACGGCATTTATACCAACCTTGCCTTACTCATCTCCGACCAGTGTGCGCACACAACAAAAATCGCTGTGTTCAGCGACGATGCCTGTACTGTGTTCCGGGATAGTAAAGAGTTCGCGGGTTCGATATTTAAGCAATTTGAAGACGCTGTAAACTATCTGGCGCTTTGTAATAAGACGAGTTCTGTGATCAAAGGAGTAGTGCGAACGGATAAGCGGGATTATCCCGAAGAAGCGATCCGCGAAGCATTATTGAATGCGATCGTCCACCGCGATTACAGTTTCAGCGGCAGTATAATAATCAATGTTACTGACCATAAAATGGAGTTCATTTCTCTTGGCGGTCTTTTGCCGGGTCTCTCTCCCGACGATATCCGTTCTGGTATTTCTCAACCGAGAAATAAGAATCTTGCCGAGGTGTTCCATCGTCTGCGTCTGATCGAAAGTTACGGCACTGGCATTCGTAGAATATTCAATCTGTATGCCGATTGCTCGGAGCAGCCGCAAATCGAAGTGACCCCCAATACGTTCAAAATCGTTTTGCCGAATATGAATGCTGTTGCTGCGGTGGAGCCTGAGAATATACCGAAAGTTACTCCGCAAATGAAAAAGGTGCTTGATTATATCAAAATAAACGGACAGATCAGCGAAAAAGAGATCGGCGATCTGCTCGGATTGCAAAAGACGCGCACATTTACCATTGCAAAGCAGATGCGTGATCTCGGGCTGATCGAAGTGGTCGGCAGAGGCGAAAGCAAAAAATATTTTCTGAAGTGAACATGATGCGGTCTGAATAGCGCAAAAATCATTTGGCGTTCATTCGGAAAATATTATCCGTAAATTGTTGATTCAATCAGGTAAAGATTTCGATAAATTCAATTTGGAGTTTATGGAGGAAAGCATAATGAAACAATATATCGTGGACGCGTTCACCAACAAACCGTTTGCGGGCAATCCGGCCGCTGTCTGCGTGATGGAGAGCTGGCCCTCGGAAAAATCGATGATGAATTTGGCGATGGAAAATAATTTATCAGAGACCGCGTTTATTGTTAAAGAAGAAAACGGTTATCATCTGCGGTGGTTCACACCGGGGACGGAAGTCGAGTTGTGCGGTCATGCGACGCTGGCCTCGGCGTTTGTGATCCTCAATTTCTATGAGCCAAACAGCGGCAAAGTAACGTTCAACACACTAAGCGGCGAACTGACGATCCAACGCAAAGGCGATTTGTATGAGATGGATTTCCCAACTTACGAGTTGCGGGAGATACCAGTTACGGCCGCGATGGAAAAGGCTTTTGGCGCGCGTCCGATCAAAGCTGTGCTGGGTCTTGATCTAGTCTGCGTTTTCGATTCGGCAGAAACTGTTAAAAATATGACGCCGGATCAGCCGCTTTTGACCGGCCTTGAGGGTCGAATTCAAAATGCCACAGCACGCGGAATCGACGTCGACTGTGTCTCGCGCAGCTTCTGCCCAAAGTTGAGTATCGCGGAAGATCCTGTTTGCGGTTTGGCACATTGCCAGATCGCCGCGCTCTGGGCGGAATTGCTAAATAAAGAAGAGATCTATGCTTACCAGGCATCGCAGCGCGGCGGTTACTTGCATTGCAGAATGAAAGAGAACGGCCGAATTGCTATTAGCGGAGAGGCAACTCTGGTGGCGGTTTCTGAAATCGTTGCCGAGCTGTAACTTGCCGTTTGTAGGGGCAATAGGGCAGTGTTCATTTTGGCAAGCAGGGCAGCTGTGGCCACGAATCGCATTTTCGCTCTTGGGGAAAGATCATCCTAGCAAGCAATGTGGCTGTGGCCACAAACGCGCTTGATGGGGAAAATCCCCATACCCCTTTTGGCGGTGTTTCACACCGGCTGCGGCCCTGCGGGCCTTACTAAAGAGTGCCGGAGCGGCGTGTGACCGAAGATGGAAAATCTGCAAATAGTGGTTGGGGGGTAGTGCCCCAAAAAGATAAAAGTGGAAGTCTCGGTCGTTCGGAGATCTCCACTTTTTTCATGTCTGCATATACAGACGTCCTGCTTGCCAGTGCCAAAACGCCCTTGCTCTTGTTCGTCTGTTCGACTATAATATATATAAAATATGATTGCAAGATGCAGTATGTGTTAATTACATTTATATTCGGTAGTTATCTGAGAAACGGGGCAGTTCCCATGAGGTCGACAGATGCAAGGATCAAATCAGGGAAATATATCCGCGGTCAAAAGCAGAATAAGGGTCGATGAGAGGAAGAAGGAGAGAATATGGCATATCAAAGCGAAGCTCAATTGGAAGCGCAGTTAATAGAACAATTAAAAAGCCAGAATTATAGTCAGGTGTCTTTGCCTGATTATGACTCCTTGCTGGCTAATTTCAAGATGCAGTTCGAGCGGTTCAATGCAGCAAATCTCCAAAACAAACCTCTTTCTGCCAAAGAATGGGAACGTGTGTTGAACTACCTGAACGGCAACAGTATTTTTGAAAGTGCCAAAATCCTCCGTGACAAGTTTGTCCTGGAACGTGACGATGCCACAAAGGTTTATGTTGCGTTATTAGATGAGGACTATACCAAAAATATCTTCCAGGTCACGAACCAAACAACGGTCATTGGTAAATATACTAATCGCTATGACGTAACGCTGCTGGTGAACGGTCTGCCTTTGATCCAGATCGAACTGAAACGCCGTGGTGTGGACATTAAAGAAGCTGTCAATCAGATCATGCGGTATCGCAAACACTCTTACCAGGGTCTGTATCACTTTATCCAAATATTTATTGTTTCCAACGGTGTAGATACAAAGTATTTTGCCAACAGCGACAAGGATATATTGTTTTCCCAGACCTTCTTCTGGACGGATGACAACAATATCCGCGTCACCAATCTGAAAGAATTTTCCATTGTATTTCTTGCCCGTGACCTTATCACAAAAATGCTGACGAAGTTCACCATTTTGAACGATACGGACAAAATCATGCTGGTCATGCGGCCGTATCAAGTGTATGCTACCGAGGCTTTGATCCGTCAGGCAACGCTTACGAATCGCAACGCCTATATCTGGCATACGACGGGTGCGGGCAAAACGCTTACCGCCTTCAAGACCGCTCAGATCTTGGCGACCAATCCAAATATCAAAAAAGTTATATTTCTGGTCGATCGCAAGGATCTGGATACCCAGACTTCCGAAGAGTTCAATAAGTTTGAAGCCGGTTCTGTCGATACCACGGATCGCATTGATGTGTTGGTGCGTCAGATGAAGGACAAAAATCGCCAGCTTATAATTACTACTATTCAAAAGATGTCCAATGCCGTTAAGAATCCTCGGTACGCTGCGGTTATGGAAGCGTACAAGCACGAAAAAGTAGTTTTCATCATTGACGAGTGCCATCGCTCCCAATTCGGGGATATGCACAAAGACATCGTGCGGCATTTTAGCAACGCGCAGTTCTTTGGCTTCACCGGCACGCCCCGTTTTGAGGTCAACGGTAAGGTCAAGGGCAAAGTCGTACAGACTACAAAAACGCTGTTTGGCGAATGCTTGCATTCTTATTTAATCAAGGATGCTATTTTTGATAATAATGTACTTGGTTTTCACGTCGAGTACATAAAGACGATGGAAGGCGACTACGATGAAAATGACGCCACGATGACCGAAGCTATTGATGTCGGCGAATTATTTATGGCGGATGAACGTATGACGATGATCGCCAATCACATCATACAAAACCATAAAGCCAAGACTCGCAATCGGCAGTATACTGCGATTTTCGCCGTCGCGTCTATTCCGATGCTGATCAAGTATTATGATATCTTCAAATCTATAGACCACGATTTGAACATTAGCGGCATTTTCTCCTTTGGGGCAAATGAGGAATACGAGGGACACGATGAACATTCCAGGGATTCGCTGGAGCGCATCATCAGCGACTACAATAAAACTTTCAGCACGAATTTTAGCACCGATACTTTTGCCGCTTATCACAAGGATATATCCGACCGCGTGAAGGGCAAAAAGACAAAGCCGCTGGATATTCTGCTAGTAGTTAATATGTTCCTTACAGGCTTTGACAGTAAACCTCTGTCCGTTTTGTATGTAGACAAGGATATGATGTATCATGACCTTCTGCAAGCATACAGCCGCACCAATCGCGTTGAGAAAGAAACAAAACCGTGGGGCATCATTGTTTGTTATCGAAACCTCAAGCAGAAGACAGACGATGCTCTGGCACTTTTCTCGCAGGGGCAGCCGGAAGGCGTATTAACAGAACCGTTTGAGTTTTATGTTCAAAAGTTCAATGAGCTGGTAACAAAAATCAAAATCATCGCGCCGACGCCTGCCTCCATTGATATGCTTTATTCCGAGGACGATCAGAAAGAATTTGTGGTATTGTTCCGTGAGCTTACACGATATCTGCTTTCGTTGCAGACCTTTGTGGAATTTAAGTTTGATCGCAGCAGCCTCGATATGAGCGATCAGGAATACCAGGACTATAAGAGCAAATATCTCTTGCTTTACCGTAAACACCAGACCGGCAAGGAGGTCGTTTCGGTGCTGGACGATGTTGATTTCTGCATAGAGCTTATGGAGAGCGATCGCATCAATGTTGCCTATATCATGAACCTTATCCGCAATATCAACTTTAAGTCTAAAGAAACACGGGAGAGGGATATCGAGCATATCAAAGAGGAGCTGGAGCGCTCCGACAATATGCGCCTGCATAAGAAGATCGACATTCTGCGGGCCTTTCTGGAAGAAGTGGTTTCCGGCTTTGATGGTTCGGAGGATATCGATGTTGAGTATAACGATTTTGAAAATCGCAAGAAGCTGGCCGAGATCGAAGAGTTTGCAGCCTCGGAAGGTATCGACCCGGAAATGCTGAAAGCTGAAGTTGCGGAATTCGAATTTACAGGTGTTCTCAACCCCGGCGAGATCCGCGACCGCATTGCGATCCACCTGCCGCTTTTAGAAAAGAAGGCACTGGTTAATCGGATCACCGATTTCATCAAGATCCATGTCGACAAGTATAGCAATTAAAGGAGAGCAGCATGAACGATACGATTCAACAGCATCAAAAGGAGCTTTGCCAGAAGCTGTGGTCAATGGCAAATGCGCTTCGCGGCAACATGGAAGCGTATGAATTTAAGAATTATATTCTTGGCATGATCTTCTATTACTATCTGTCTGATCGCACAGAAAGATATATGGCCAATCTGCTGAAGGACGATGGGATCGATTACGAGACCGCCTGGGCAGACGAAGAATACAAAGAAGCCGTGATTGAAGAATCTCTCCGTGATCTTGGCTTTGTGATCGAACCGCAGTATCTCTTCAGAAATCTGGTGAAGATGGTCGAAAATCGTGCCTTCGACATCGAGTTTTTGCAGAAGGCGATCAACTCTCTGATGGAATCCACCATTGGCAACGAAAGCCAGCAGGACTTTGAGGGCTTGTTTTCGGATATGCAGTTGGATTCCACCAAGCTCGGCCATACCGTGCGGGATCGTAGTGTCGTCATGTCAAAGATCATCGCATCTCTTGACGAGATCAATTTTGGCGTTGAGGATACCAAGATCGACGTTCTTGGAAACGCTTATGAATATCTTATCGGCCAATTTGCCGCCACAGCCGGCAAGAAGGCTGGTGAATTTTACACGCCTTCTGGTCCGGCCGAGCTGCTTTGCCGTCTCGCCTGTCTAGGCTTGACCGATGTCCGTGCCGCAGCTGATCCGACCTGCGGCTCTGGCTCGCTATTGTTGCGCCTGAAAAATTATGCCAACGTGCGCCTTTACTATGGGCAGGAGTTGACCTCTACGACCTATAACCTTGCTCGTATGAACATGATTTTGCGCGGTATCCCGTATCGGAATTTTGCGATCTACAATGGGGATACGCTGGAGCATGATTATTTTGAGGACAAAAAATTCCGCGTTCAGGTGGCCAATCCGCCTTATTCGGCAAACTGGTCGGCGGATAACAAATTTCTGGAGGATGATAGATTCAGTCAATACGGGAAATTGGCGCCGAAGTCGAAAGCGGATTTTGCCTTTGTGCAGCACATGGTCCACCACATGGACGAAGATGGCCGCGCGGTAGTTCTTTTGCCGCATGGCGTGCTTTTCCGCGGTGGCGCGGAGGAGACCATACGCCGGTATTTGATCGAGAATCTGAATGTGCTGGATGCCGTTATTGGGCTCCCGGCTAACCTTTTCTTTGGCACGGGTATTCCTGTGTGCGTCCTCGTACTGAAAAAGGAGCGCAACGGTAATGCGGGCAATATTTTGTTCATTGATGCTTCTAAAGATTTTGAAGCGGGCAAGAATCAGAACATTTTGCGGGAAACTGATATTGATAAAATTGTTAATGCATATGAAAAGCGCGAGGATGCCGAAAAGTATGCCCATGTTGCTCCTATGAGCGAGATTGAGGCGAATGGTTTTAACCTGAACATTCCTCGTTATGTGGACACTTTTGAAAAAGAACCGGATATCGACCTTGCGGCTGTTGCCGCCGAGATCCGCAGCCTGCAGAAAGAAATCAAAGCGATAGACAAAGAACTCAAGCCGTATTTTGATGAGTTGGGGCTGGATTTCCCCTTTGATGAGGAGGCGTAATTTTTATGGCAAACGTATCCTCAAGTAATAGTCAAAAGGCTCTCGTGCCCAAGCTGCGGTTTCCAGGGTTTGAGGGGGAATGGAATAGCGTAAAGCTATCTGATAAGGCTGTGTTTCGGCGTAGCAGAGGACAGACAAATAAAACACATTTTATCAGCACAGAAAACATGAAACAAAATTGTGCAGGAATAGAGTTGTATTCTGATTCGGGCTATGCTGAGGGCATCAGATTTCAAGAAGCAGACATCCTTATTGCCAATATCCGTCCATACTTAAAAAAAGCATGGTTTGCAATTTTCTCTGGCGCTTGTAGCACAGATGTGCTTGCGCTTTGTCCCGTGGATATTTTGCCATCGTTCCTCTATTTTGTAATTAGTCGTGATACCTTCTTTAATTATGTGATGAGTGGTGCTAAAGGTTCAAAAATGCCAAGAGGCGACAAGACACATATAATGGCTTATTCATTCGGCGTCCCAGTATACCGAGAGCAGAAAAGAATATCTGACCTGATTGCTTGGCTTGATAAACGTATAGATGCCCAGCGGCGTCTTATTGACCTCCTCAAGTCATATAAAAGAGGA
>CANQSW010000008.1 GCA_947626615.1 uncultured Peptococcaceae bacterium
CCTCTGCATTTTGGCCGGTATCATCGTGCTGCACCACATCAGCGGCACGTTCGTGTTTGAAGAGCTGGTGGCGCAGGCCGCCGTTATCAAGGCCAGCCCGCTTTATCCCGCCGTGGTGATCCTGCTGCTCATCGGCGCTTTTGCCAAGAGCGCGCAGGTGCCGCTGCATATCTGGCTGCCCACCGCTATGGAGGCGCCCACGCCGATCAGCTGCTATCTGCACTCCGCCACCATGGTGAAGGCGGGCATTTATCTGATCGCCCGCATGACGCCTGTTCTGGGCGGGACGGCGCTTTGGGGCGGTATCGTTACGGTGGTCGGCCTGACCTCGCTGCTGTTCGGCTCGCTGATGGCTATACGCCAGTTCGATATGAAAGGCATTTTGGCTTATTCCACGATAAGCCAGCTGGGCCTGATAATTTCTCTGTTCGGCTTCGGCACGGAGGCCGCTATTGCGGGCGGCCTGTTCCACCTGTTGAACCATTCCGCTTTTAAGGGCAGTCTTTTCCTGATGACCGGCGTGGTGGATCACCAGACCGGCACGCGCGATACGCGCCTGCTGCACGGGCTGGCCAAGGTGATGCCGCTTTGCGCGTTGATCGCCTGCATCGGCAGCTTTTCCATGGCGGGTCTGCCGCCGTTTTCCGGCTTCCTCAGCAAGGAGATGTTTATGGAAGCGGCCCAGCAGGCGCATGCCTCCAACCTGGCGTTTATGGGAGATCTGGCCTATCTGATACCGTTCGTGGCGGTGCTGGCCAGCATCTTCACCTTCGTTTATTCTATCGCGCTGTTCTTCAAGATCTTCTTCAACGGCGAGACGACCACGACCACGCCGAAGACCCCGCGCGAGGGCAGCCTGGGCATGTTGATTCCGGCGCTCTGCCTGGTCAGCCTGAACCTGATCATCGCGCTGTTCCCGAACCTGACGGCGAAGCTGGTGCTAAAAGGCGCTATCCACGCCGTGACGCTGACGGATTTTCTGCCGCACATCGCGTTTTGGCACGGCGTAACGCCGGCGCTGATCATGACGCTGATCGTGGTGGGTATGGGTATCTTCGTCTATTGTCATTATGACTGGGTGAAGAACCTGTTCCTGTCCTATTCCTGCCGTGTCGGCTCGGAGAAGTTCTATCAGAGCTTTTTGCACGGCTTCCCCGCGCTCACCGGCAAGCTGACCGATTTGCAGATAAACGGCCGTCTGAGCGATTACGTCGCGTTCACGCTGGTGGGCGCGCTGGTGCTGGTGCTGGGGCCGATGATCTATTTCAACGCCTGGAGCTATATTGATTTTTCCGATCTGGCCGCGGTCGACGTGCTGGAGATCGTGCTGGCGGTGGTCGCCGCTTCGGCCGCCGTTTTCGTCGCCACCACCAAGCGGCGCATCTGGGCTATTTTGGCGCTTTCCGTGGTGGGCTATTGCGTCTCGTTCTATTTCGTGCTGATGCGCGCGCCGGATCTGGCGCTGACCCAGCTTATGGTGGAGACTATCAGCACGGTGCTCTATCTGCTGGTGCTGTATAAGCTGCCTTATGGTATGCTTTCCAACAATCCGCCGATACCCAACGGCCGCCGCACGATCAACGTGCTGATCGGCTGTCTGGTGGGGCTGATGGGCTTCACGGTCTGTATGCTGGGGCAGGGCTGCAAATTCTTCGACAGCATCGCCTGGTATTATAACGAAAACGCTTTGAAGCTGGCCGGCGGCCACAACATCGTCAACGTCACGATCGTCGACTTCCGAGGCTTTGATACCATGGGCGAGATAACGGTGCTGAGTCTGGCCGCTATCGGCGTTTATATCATGATCAAGCTTGGCCGCAACCATTTGTACGACCGCCACGGCGTGGAGCCGGAGGAGGAGCATAAGACGGAGTTCAACGACGCCGGCAACGATACCGTGGTCATCGAAACAGATCCTTACTTCCAGGACGACAATGACCTGAAGTTCCCGATAAGCCCGCTTTAAGCGCGCGGGAGCTTGAGAGTTGGTTAAGCGTTGAGAGGGAGCAATCACTATGGACAACAAAAACGTAAACGTGCCGAATCCGCTGGGGCAAATGGCCTCCGAAGCGGAAAAACGCGAGGTGCGAATACAGAGCAGCAAAGTCATCGAGGCCGTGGAGAACAACTACGAGCCGAAACGCGGCGGTATCAACAATATTCTGCTGAAGACCGCTTCGATGATACTGATCTGCTTTATCATATTGACCAGCCTGTATATCCTGGTGGCGGGGCATAACGCGCCGGGCGGCGGTTTTATCGCCGGGCTGATGGTATCGGGCGGCGCGGTGCTGCTGTATCTTTGCTTCGGCAAGCCGTTTTCCAGCGGGCTTAGGGTGAACCTGCGGCTGCTGCTGCCGCTGGGGCTTAGCTGCGCGCTCGGCACGGGTATGGCGGGCTGCATCTTTGGCAAGCCGTTTCTGACGCACGCCTTCGGCCATGTGGCGCTGCCGTTTTTCGGCGATTGGGAGCTTACCTCCGCTTCGGTGTTCGATTTCGGCGTTTTTCTGGTGGTCATCGGCACTTGTCTCAGCATTATCATGAACATCGGCGAGAACAAATGAACCCCGGCGGGGCGATGAGAGGTTTTGGGTTATGGAACTGTTGATTTCGATTCTGGTCGGCATTCTGTTCGCCGTCGGCGTTTACATGATGCTGAGCCATAAACTGCTGAAGATCATCATCGGCACGGCGTTCCTCTCGCACGGCACGCTGCTGATGCTGATGACGGTGGGCAAGCTGAAGCGGGGCGCCGCGCCGATCATCGTGGACGGCGTGGAGAACGCGGCCTACGTCGACCCTATCCCGCAGGCGCTGATTTTGACGGCTATCGTTATCGGGTTTGCCACCACGGCGTTTTCGCTGGTGCTGGCCTATCGCTGCTATCAGGAGCTGGGCACCGATGAGACGGAGCAGATGAGGGGGGATTTCACCGATGAGCACTAATCTGATCGTTCTGCCTATCGTTATCCCCATGTTCACGGCTATCGTGTGTATGTTCCTGCACGGGCATGATATCCGCCTGCAGCGGGTGGCGGCGGCGCTTTCCGCCGCGGCCTCTATCGTGGTGGGGCTGATCATTTTCAGCCGGGTGCTGCCCGGCGACACGGTGCTGGTGTTCACGGCCAGCGGCTGGGCCGCGCCTTTTGGCATCGTGCTGGCGGTGGATATGTTCTCGGCCATTATGGTGCTGATGGCCAACGTCGTTTCGGCGGCCTGCCTGTATCTGGCGTTCACCTCGCTGGACAGCGACCGTGAGGAGAACTACTTCTATCCCGTCTGGTTCGCGATTATGATGGGTATCAGCGGTTCGTTCGTCACGGGCGATATCTTCAACCTCTACGTTATGTTTGAGATCATGCTGATGGCCAGCTACGTGCTTTCCGTTATCGGCTGCACGCCCGGCCAGCTGCGCGAATCCTTCAAATATCTGATGATCAACATCATCTCCTCCACCATTTTCGTGGTGGCGCTGGCCCTGCTCTACGGCATGATGGGCACGCTGAATATGGCCGACCTTTCGCAGAAGATCGCCCAGGTGGAGGATCAGAGCCTGATAACCGTCTGTTCGATGATCTTCTTCGTGGTGTTCGGCTTAAAGGGCGCGGTGTTCCCGCTGTATTTCTGGCTGCCGCGCACCTACGTCGAGCCGCCCGCGCCGATATCGGCCCTGTTCGGCGGCGTGCTGACCAAGGTCGGCGTTTACGCGATGATCCGCGTGTTCACGCTGCTTTTTGTGGGCGACGTGGGCTTCACGCACAACATCATATTGATCGTGGCGGCGCTCACCATGCTGCTCGGCGTGTTCGGCGCCATTGCCCAAATGGATTTCAAGCGTATCCTTTCCATTCATATCATCAGCCAGGTCGGCTATATGATCATGGGCCTGGGGCTTTATACGCCGTGGGGCCTGGCCGGCTCTATCCTGCACATCGCGCATAACATGGTGGTGAAATCCAGCCTGTTCCTGTTCGAGGGCGTGACGGAGGCCATAACCGGCACCGGCAAGCTGAAAGAAATGGGCGGTATGCTGAATAAATTCCCGCTGCTGGGCTGGGGCTTCTTTGTGGCGGCCATGTCTTTGGCCGGCGTGCCGCCGCTTTCCGGCTTCTTCAGCAAATTCGCGCTGATGTCGGCCGCGGTGGATATCGACAACTATTGGATCATGGCGGTGGCGCTGATCACCGGCTTCTTCACGCTGTTCTCCATGAGCAAGATATTCTTCTACGTGTTCTGGGGCGAAGAAAAGCCGCTGCCTGAAGGCGCGGGCGAGGTGAAGTGGCGGCGTATGCTGCCCTGCTGCTTCGTGCTGGTGCTGATCAGCATCGGCATGGGTCTGGCGGCCGAGCCGATGTTCAACGTGGCTATGGCGGCGGCCAACCAGCTGATGGATCCTGAGCTTTACATCAACTCAGTTATGGCCGTGCCTGGCGTGCGCGGTTGAGCGGGGAGGGAGGCAAAGCTATGCTGGTAATAATCCTGTTAACGTTGCTGCTGGCCTGCGTATGGGTGGGCCTGACCGGCGAATTCAGCGTCGCCACCTTTGTGGTGGGCCTGCTGCTCGGCTTTATCATTATCCGTATGTTCGGCGAGCGGACGCTTAAAGTGCTGAACCTGAACATTCGCCATATCCTGCCGCTGATCGAGCTGGTGTTCATCTTTCTCTACGAGCTGCTGATAGCCAACCTGACGGTGCTGGCGAAGGTGTTCTCGCCCAAGCTCAACATCAAGCCCGGCATCATCAAAGTGCCGGTGGAGGTGGAAGGGCCGTTCTGGATCACCACGCTGGCCAACATGATCACGCTGACCCCCGGCACCCTGACCGTGGAGGTCTCGCCGGATAACAAGTATTTCTACGTGCATTGTCTGAACATCGACAACGAGGACAGCATCGTATCCGATATCAAAGACACCTTTGAAAAGAAGATACAGGAGGTGTATCGGCCGTGAGTATCATGGAGAGCCTGTTCGGCGAGGCGGCGGACAATCAGTTCCTGCAAAACCTGCACGTTCTGCCGGTTTTTCTGGATATCGCCATGGTGATCTGCTGTTTTAATCTGCTGTGCTATCTTTACCGCGTGGTGAAAGGCCCGGCGCTGGCCGACCGCGCCGTGGCGATGGATTCGTGCGGCGTCACGGTGATGAGCCTGATCGTCATCTATTCGATCCGCCAGGGGACGAATCTTTATATGTCCTGCGCGCTGGTCATCGCTATTTTGGGCTTCATCGGCATGGTGGGCTTAAGCAAATATATCCAGAGCGGCAATATCGTGGATACCGGCAACATCGTGCTGAACCTGGAAGAAGCCGAATATCTGAAGGATAAGGAAAACGCCGAGGCCGGCGAAGAGCTGCAGCGCAAGGCCGAGGAAGCCCGCCAGAAAACGGCGGAGAACATCGTGGACGTGGTCAAGCGGCAGCAGAACCAGCAGGATCGCGACAACAACTGAGGGAGGGGAGAGCAAATGTCTTTGTTCATTGAAATAATCGTTTCTCTGCTGCTCCTTTTCGGCGCGATCTTCCTCTTGGGCGGCGCGGTCGGCATAATCCGCTTCCCCGACACCTATTGCCGTATGCACGCGCTGGGCAAGGGGACGACCATGGGCATTATCTGTTTTATGCTGGCGATCACCATTTACTTCGTCTGGTCCGGCATCGGGCTTTGTATGCAGAGCATACTTTCGCTGGTGTTTATCGCCGTTTCCGCCCCCATTGGCTCGCACATGATCGCCAAGGCCGCCTATCATTATGGTATTCCGCTGTGGAAGGGGTCTGTGCGAGATGATTTGAAGGAGGATTGTGAGTTTATTCGCGAGGATAACGCCGATTTCTAAAGCCAGAAGCGACCATAGCCCGCCATCTTTGGGCTTGTTGTCTGCTTGGCTTGGTCGGCGTACGCAAAGTACGCCTTCCGCGCCGCGCAGCCGTACGCGCCCAAATCTGACGCACTCTGGCGCTTCTGGAGGGTTACGGATAAGCGGCTTGCCTTCCGCGCCGCGCAGCCGAGCGCCCAAGAAACCGAGCCGCAGGCGACGGTTGATTGGAAACGCGAGGGGTACCCGCAAGGGTATTGGATAATAGCCCCCCCATGCGATAGCCGCCCAAGAACGCGAGCCATAGGCGAAGCGTGCAGCCGAGCGCCCAAGAGTGCAAGCCGCAGGCGTAGCGCGATTGGAATCGCGAGGAGTACCCGAATGGGTAATGGTTGCGGCGAACCGCAAGCACTCTGGCGCTTCTAGAGTTTGCGGTTTTTGACCATAGCACGCCATTCTGGGCTTTTGCCTGCCCCGGACGGCGTGCTTTTAGTTTGCCTCTCACGTCGCGCGAGGAGTAGCCGCCGGGTATTATTTGCCCTGCTTTTTGCGTAAAAAACCGGAGCGGCAGGGGCAAAAGCCTTGTCGCTCCGGTAAATTTATACTGCCAAGTCGCTGAAATACGCGTTGGGGTTCAGATAAACGCCGTCCTTTTTCAGCTCCAGGTGCAGGTGAGGGCCGGTGGCGTTGCCGGTCGAGCCGACCAGCGCGATCTTCTGCCCCTGCTTCACCGTGTCGCCGGCCTTTACCAGTACCCGACTGCAATGCCCGTACAGCGTTTGCCAGCCGTTGCCGTGGTCGATCACCACCGCGTTGCCGTAGACGCTGTTTTTCCAGCCGGCCTCCAGCACCGTGCCGCCATGCGCCGCGCGTATCTGGCTGCCGGCCTCGGCCGCGATATCCAGCCCGTGGTGGTGGCCGCTGCTGCGTGCGCTGGCGAAAGCCGAGGTCAGCACGCCTTGCAACGGCGCCTGCCAGATCTTGCCGCCGCTGCCGCCCTCCCTTAGCGCCGCGCCGAAAGCGCCGCGCGATGCCAAAGATAGCGGCGGGTCTACCGGCAGCAGCAGCTTCTCGCCGCCACGGCAGCAATAGCCGGGCGAGAGGTCGTTCAGCGCCGCCAGCAGCTCGGCCTCATAGCCGATACGGCGGCCGATCATGGCAAAATTATCGCCGGGCCGCGCCAGATAAAGCCGCGTGCCGTCTGCCGAGCCGGCCTGCGCCACGCCGCAGTGAGCGCAGAAAAGCAGCCCCAGGCCAAACGTCGCTGCGGCCAGAAATTTGCTGTGCAAAATATCACCCTTTCCTGTCGAAGCGGACTCTTTGCTAATATATATACCCCAAACGGCAAATATTATCCGCGGACGGCGGCAAATGGCTGGATTTTTGTGCCGCCGTGTGTTATGATAAATAAAATAGTTGTAAAAGCAGTTTTTCTAAGGAGAGCAGATATGTCGCCGATCGCGTTTACAATCGGGCCTTTTACGGTGCGCTGGTACGGCATACTTATCGTCACGGGGATCGTCGTGGCGATCCTGCTGTGCCGGTATCTGGCGGCCAAAAAAAAGTTGAGTTTTGACGATATCATGGACTATGCGCTGGTGGTGGTGCCGCTTGGCATCGTCTGTGCCCGCGCCTATTACGTACTGTTCCGCTGGTCGTATTATGCCGCCAATCCCGGCGAGATCATCGCGATCTGGCACGGCGGGCTGGCCGTGCATGGCGCGATACTCGGCGGTATGCTGGGGCTTTGGCTGATGGCACGGCACAAGGGTCAATCCTTCCGCCAGTGGGGCGATATCGTCGTGCCGGGGCTGATCCTGGCGCAGGCTATCGGCCGCTGGGGCAATTACTTCAACCAGGAGGCCTACGGCTACGAGACCGATCTGCCTTGGGCGATGTTCATCGACGGCGCTTACCGTCACCCCACGTTTCTATACGAGAGTATTTGGGATCTCTGCGGCTGCCTGCTGCTGCTGGCGCTGTGGCATTGGTGGAAGACGCGCCGCACGGGCGATATCGCGGCCTGCTATCTGATCTATTATTCCGTCGGCCGGTTCATCATCGAGCATTTCCGTACGGACAGCCTCATGCTGGGGCCGCTCCGTATGGCGCAGGTCATCGGCATCGTGGGCATTTTGTTCGGTTTGCTGCTGTTTTGGGTGGATCGCGCCTATCCCTGGCACGAGACGATGTTTGCGCCGAGCCGCGGGCGGCGGCGTTAGACGCATTTGGGGGTGGCTTTTATGCAAGGAGTCGCGCTGGTCACCGGGGCTGGCCGGGGTATCGGCCGGGCGGTGGCCGTTGCTTTGGCGGCGGCGGGCTGGCAGGTGGCGGTGAACTTTCGCCAGGACGTGGACGCCGCGGCGGCAGTCTGCCAGGAGATCGCTGCTGCCGGCGGCACGGCGCTGCCCTTCCAGGCCGACGTTTCGGACGAAGCGCAGGTGGCGCGGCTATTCCGGCAGGTGCGGCAGGCCCTCGGCGCGCCCGCCCTGCTGGTGAACAACGCCGGGGTGGCGCATTTCGGCCTGCTGCAGGAGATGACGGCGGCGGAGTGGCGGCGCGTTATGGCCGTGAATCTGGACGGCGCGTTTTTCTGCTGCCGGGAGGCTCTGCCGGATATGCTGCATAACAAAAGCGGCTGCATTATCAATATCGCCTCGGTTTGGGGCGAGGCGGGAGCCAGCTGCGAGGCGGCCTATGCCGCGAGCAAGGGCGGCCTGATCGCTCTCACCAAGGCGCTGGCCAAGGAGGTCGGCCCCAGCGGTATCCGGGTCAACTGCGTTGCTCCCGGCGTGATCCATACCGCGATGAACGACCGCCTGACCATAGCGGAGCTGGCGGATCTGGCCGACGCTACGCCGCTTGGCCGTATCGGCAGCCCGGAAGAAGTTGCGGCCGTGGTGAGTTTTTTGGCCTCGCCGGCGGCGGGGTTTGTGACGGGAGCGGTTATCCCCGTCACCGGCGGTTTCTAGGCCCAGAAGCGCAACTGCACGGCATCTTTGGGCTTGTTGTCTGCTTGGCTTGGTCGGCGTACTATTAGTACGCCTTCCGCGCCGCGCAGCCGTACGCGCCCAAATCTGCACGCACATTTGCGCTTCTGGAGGCTATCAGATAAATGATTTTTAGCGGAAGCGCAACTGCACGGTATCTGCATTGTCATAAGCGGCTTGCCTCCGGTGACTCTCAGCCGAGCGCCCAAGAAACCGAGCCGCAGGCGACGGTTGATTGGTATCGCGAGGGGTACCCGAAAGGGTGCACTATTAGTGCAGCTTGCTCAGGCAAACCGCTTATTCCTAGCATCTGCCGCACATTTGCGCTTCTGGGGGCTATCAGATAAATGATTCTTAGCGGAAGCGCAACTGCACGGCATCTTTGGGCTTGTTGTCTGCTTGGCTTGGTTGCGGCGAACCGCCCGCACATTTGCGCTTCTGGGGGCTATCGTATAAATGATTTTTAGCGGCAGTCTAACTGCACGGCATCTGCATCGTCTGATATCATAAAACAAAAGAGCCGGTGAGGATATCACCGGCTTGAATTTTATTCAGATCTACGCCACGTTTTGCGGCGGGATATCGCCGACGCTTGGCAGGATCAGGCTGGGGCGGTAGGCGTAGGGCGCGATATTCTCATAAGTGGAAACGCCGGAAAGCACCAGAACGGTGGCCATGCCGCTTTCCAGGCCGGAAATAACGTCGGTATCCATGCGGTCGCCCACCATAACGGCCTCGGCGGAATGGCAGCCCAGCATTTTCAGTCCCGTCCGCATCATCAGCGGGTTCGGTTTGCCGCAGAAATACGCCTGTTTGCCTGTGGCCAGCTCCACCGGTGCGATCAGCGCGCGGCAAGCCGGGGCGAAGCCGTCCTCCACCGGGCCGGAAACGTCCGAGTTTGCGCCGATCAGTTTAGCGCCCGCCAGCACCAGATTGGTCGCACGGGTCAGCGTGTCCAGCGAATAGGAGCGCCCCTCGCCAAACACCACGTAATCCGGGTTCACGTCGTTCATGGTTATCCCGGCGTCGTAAAGTGCGTTCAACAGGCCTGCCTCGCCAATGGCATAGACGGAACAGCCCGGCGCCTGCTCTCGCAAAAATGCGGCCGTGGCGAGCGCGCTGGTATAGAAATGCTCCTCCGGCACGTCCAGACCCAGACGTTGCAGCTTCTGGCGCAGCTCGCGCGGCGTATAGCCGCTGTTGTTGGTCAGAAAAAGATATTCCTTATGCTCGCGCTGCAGCCAGTCGCAGAAACGCGCCGCACCGGGCAGCAGAGTGTTGCCGTGGTAGATAACGCCGTCCATATCGCAGATGAAGCCCTTTTTGGCCCTGATTTCTTCCAGCTTTGCCGTATCTATAGTTTGTTTTGTCGTGATCATCGCCACCTTTTCTGCTTTTTTCTTACATTTTAATGCGGCTATGTAAAATCCGACGGCAGGGTTTTGTAAAATTTGCGTGAAAAAAACGGAGCGGTTTTTGGCCGCTCCGTTGCTGTTTATTTGCCGAAATATTGCCGGAAGCGCTGCATCGCTTCCGCTGTCTGCTCGTGGCTGCCGAAGGCCGTCAGGCGGAAGTAACCCTCGCCGGACGGGCCGAAGCCGCTGCCCGGCGTGCCGACGACGTTCAGCTTCTCCAGCAGCAGGTCGAAGAACTCCCAGGAGGTCTGCCCGGCCGGGGCTTGCAGCCAAACGTAAGGCGAATGCTCGCCGCCAAAGCAGGTGAAGCCGAGCTCCGTCAGCGTTTCTTTGATCAGGCGGGCGTTTTCGCGGTAATAAGCTATCGTCTCGCGCACTTGGCGCTGCCCTTCCGGCGTGTAGATAGCCGCCGCGCCGCGCTGCACGATATAGGGCGTGCCGTTGAACTTGGTGGTGTGGCGGCGGTTCCAGAGCGCGTTCAGCGATACCTTTTCGCCCGCTGCCGTCTGGCCGAAAAGCGTTTTCGGCACCACGGTGAAGGCGCAGCGCGTGCCGGTGAAGCCGGCGGTTTTGGAGAAGCTGCAAAATTCGATCGCGCAATCCTTCGCGCCGGGTATCTCGTAGATGCTGCTCGGCAGCGTATCGTCCGCGATAAAGGCTTTATACGCCGCGTCGAACAATATCAAAGCGCCTTCTCGCTGCGCGTAGGCCACCCAGGCGGCCAGCTGCGCGCGGTTCAGCACCGTGCCGGTGGGGTTGTTGGGCGAGCAGAGATAGATAACGTCCGCGTGGAAGGCTGGCGGCACGGCGCAGAAGCCGCCCGTCGCGTCGGTGGGGAGCATTTTGATCTCGCGCCCGGCCATGACGTTGGTGTCCACATAAACGGGGTAAACGGGGTCTGGTATCGCCACGACGTTGGCGGTGGCAAGTATATCGCCGATGTTGCCGGTGTCGCTTTTGCTGCCGTCGCTGATAAATATCTCGTCCGGCGAGATCTCTACGCCGCGGGCCTGATAGTCGTGCTCGATGATCGCCTGCTTGAGAAAATCATAGCCCTGCTCCGGCCCATAGCCGTGGAACGTCTCGGCGCGGCCCATATCGGCCACGGCCGCCGTCATGGCGTCGATAACGGCGGGGCAGAGCGGCCGCGTCACGTCGCCGATACCAAGGCTGATGACTTTGGCCTGCGGGTGCGCCGCCTGATAGGCCGCCCGCTTTTTGGCGATGGTGGAAAAAAGATAGCTGTCCTCCAGCCGGGTGAAATTTTCGTTGATAAAAACCATATTCGACCTCGCAGATAAATTATTGAAGCAGAGCAGCCGGCGGGCCGCTCTGCTTGCTATTATAAAGGATTTCACCGCCGGCCGCAAGAGCGGGCCGCGATGTATTCATAACACATTAACGCGGGCGTTTGTATATTTTGCCCACGGCGGCTTTCAGCCCCCGCCGCACCTTCAGCCGCAGATGCGGCGAAGCCTTGGCCTGTTTGCGGATTGCCGCCGCTTCGGCGTAGACGGCCAGCAGGTTTTGGGCCAGCGTTTCATAGCCCTTGGTCGCGACGGACTGGCGGGTGGTCTCCGCCAGGCGGGCTTTTGCTTCCGCCGGCAGCGCCTGATACGCCGCGAGCTTCTGTTTCAGCTCCGCCGCGTCGCGGAAAACGAAGCCGTTTACGCCCTCGGTCACCTGGTCGTCGTTTAAGGGGTCGTAAAGCTGCAACACCGGCAGGCCGCTCGCCATGCCCTCCAGCATGGAGATCGAGTTGGTGTCGGAAAGCGAGGCGGTGGCGTAGAGCGAGCCCAGCGCCAGATAGGGCGGGATAGCGTCGTGCTGCACCTTGCCGGGGAAGATAACGCTCTCTCCCAGGCCGAGCTGGGCCGCCTGTGCGATCAGCTCCGGCCGGGCCGGGCCGTCGCCGACGATCAGCAGCCGCAGCTTATCCGCCGGGGAGACGGCCTCCGCCCAGCAGTTTAAGAGCACGTCGCAGCTTTTCTCGCGGCCGAGCCGCCCCACGAACAGCACGCAGGTGCAGTCCGCCGGTATCCGCAGCTTTTCTCGCAGGGCGGCGACTTCCGCCGGGCTGACTTGGCCGGGGGCGAATTTGTCCAGCTCAACCGGGTTTGGTATGATGTGGACTTTTTTGTCCGCAAAGCCGCGCGCGTCCACGTATTCCTGGCATTTCAGCGAAGGGCCGGTGATCGCGTCGCAATGCTTGATATAGCGGCTGAAGAAGGTGTGCGAGAGGCTTCTGGCCGCCGGCACGAAGGGCTTCGGCGCCACGTAATAGACGTAATCGTCGTACATGGTGTGCAGCGTGTAGACCAGCGGCTTGTTGTGCCGCAGCGCCCAGTGCATACCGAAAAAGCCGATGCCGAATTCGGTGTGCAGGTGCACGATATCCGGGTCAAAGGCGTTGATATAGGCGGCGCGCTCCCGGCTCCACGGGGTGGAGAGGGTGTAGCCGTAAAATCTTTGGGAAACGAAGCCGGGGCAATAGAGCACGTTGTCGTGTAGAACGTGCTGGCCGAAGCTGTTGTCGCCGCAGACCACCAGCACTTCGTGCCCCAGACGCTCAAGCCCCACGCGCAGGGCGTGAACGTGCGTTACCACGCCGCTGATGTTGGGCAGATAAGTCTCTGCAAAAAGGGCGATCCGCATTATCTCTTGCCGGCGCAGCCCAAAACGTGGATCATCTTGTGCGCCACGACCTCCTTGATAGCCTCTCTGGCCGGTTTCAGATACTGGCGGGGGTCAAAATCCTCCGGGTGGTTGGCCAGATGCTCGCGCACCGCGGCGGTCAGCGCCAGGCGCAGGTCAGAGTCGATATTGATCTTGCAGACGGCCATTTTGGCGGCCTGCCGCAGCATATCCTCCGGCACGCCGATGGCGTCCGGCATAGAGCCGCCGTATTGGTTCACCTTGGCGACGTATTCCTGCATAACGGAGGAAGCGCCGTGCAGCACGATCGGGAAGCCGGGCAGGCGGCGTTCCACCTCGGCCAGAATGTCGAAACGCAGCTGCGGCTTGGTGCCGGGCTTGAATTTATACGCGCCGTGGCTGGTGCCGATGGCGATAGCCAGCGAATCCACGCCCGTGCGCGAAACGAATTCTTCCACCTGGGCCGGGTCGGTATACGAGGAATCGGCGGCGGAGACGTTCACGTCGTCCTCCACGCCGGCCAGACGCCCCAGCTCGCCCTCCACCGTCACGCCGAACTGGTGGGCGTAATCCACCACCTGTTTGGTCATGGCGATGTTCTCCTCAAAGCTGTGCTTGGAGCCGTCGATCATCACGGACGAAAAACCGCCGTCGATGCAGGCTTTGCAGATCTCGAAATCCTCGCCGTGGTCCAGGTGCAGGGCGATATCCAGCCCCGTATCGGCCATGGCGGCCTCCACCAGCTTCACCAGATAGACGTGCTTGGCGTAGCGCCGAGCCCCGGCGCTCACCTGCAAGATCAGCGGCGAGTTCGTCTCGGCGGCGGCTTCGGTTATGCCCTGGATTATCTCCATGTTGTTTACGTTGAAAGCGCCGACGGCATAGCCTTCGGCATAAGCCTTTTTGAACATTTCCGAGGTGTTGACGAGTGCCATTTTCATACCTCCTTAAAATTTTACGTTGCCGAAATTTTCCGGCGTTTCTCTGCTTATTAGTTCGCCGCTTTTGCGGCATATCCTGCCTTATTCAAACGATATCTCGTTTTTGACCACCTTGCCGATCACCCGCACCGGTATCTTGCTCATATCGTAGATCTGGGGCAGATGCCGCGGGTTGGTGGATTGCGGCATCAGCGTAACGATCTGTTCTTCGCAATAGAAGCGTTTGACGGTGGCGTCGTTGTCGCCGATCATCACCACGGCGATCTCGCCGTTTTCCACGGTGTCCTGCTTGCGCACGATCAGCACGTTGCCCTCAAAGATATGCGCCGCGTCCATGCTGTCGCCCTTGACGCGCAGGGCGAAATATTCGCCGCCGCCCACGTCGGCCGAAACGCTGCCCTCCACCTGCTCTTCCGCGTATAGCGGCAGCCCGGCGGAGATGCGCCCCAAAATAGGTATGCGTCTGGTCGGGTGATAGGCGGCAAATTCGTCGTGCCAGCCCATCAGCCGGGCGGGGGTCGTCCCCAGCGCCGCCGCCAGCCGCTCGATGTTGTCCGGCGGGATATTGGCGATCTTGCCGTTTTCGTAGCGCGAGAGCGTCTGCCGGCTCAGATCCACCTGCTCCGCCAGCTGCTCCAGCGTCAGGCCGCGCTGCTTGCGCTTTTCTTTCAGGTTGCTGCCCAAGGACATATGCGTCACCTCTGCAAAAAAAATTGCCAGACCCCGCGAAAGGATCAGCTTTGCCCAGCGCATGGCGCTGTTCACGCAACCATTATACCATGAGGAAAAATACTTGCTTGCAAGGGTATTTTTCCGAAGCCGAAAATGGGCGTGACGGCTGGAAGCCGTGCAAAGCGCCAGCTTTGCCCAGCGCATGGCGCTGTTCACGCAACCATTATAGCATAAATCGCGCGTTATGCAACAATTTTCCGGAAATTTTTGCCAAAAAGTTACTTGACGCGCGACAAATAATGTGCTATATTAGTTGCGCGATATGCAACAAAGACCGAGCGGGCGGCAAAATTGGTGCATAAAAAAGGGCATATGCGCCGACAGCCCGCCAGCAGAGCCGAAGCGTGAAAAGGAGGCAGATAATGGCGGCACAGGCAAAGAGAACAGACGATAGTTGTGAAGCGGAAGGATTGGCAAAAGAGGAAAGCGCCCCCGCCAGCAGCGGGGCAGATTTTGAGCAGATGAAGCAATACCGGCAGCTTTGCCGCGAGATCGCCGAGCTGGAGGCGGAAAAGCAGGCGCTGGCAGCGGGGCGGCTGCCCTCCAGCTGGCCGCTGGGCGTATATGCCCAGAAAAGCGAGCCGGCCGACCCGACGGGGGAGACGGCCGCCAAAATGTGGCGGCTGGCGCAGCTGATAGCGGACAGGCTGAACGAGCTGATCGACCTGCGCCTGAAGATAGAAAAGACGATAGAAGGCTATCCGCCGGAGGAACGCCGGATATTGCGCCTTTATTATATAGACGGGTTAAGCTGGGAAAACGTAGCGGCGGAGGTGGGTTACAGCAGCCGGCATTTGAGCCGCAAGCTGAAGGTCATCATGGCGCGGGGTCAGCTATGACGCGACGCTGCCGAGGAAGCGCCCGGCGGCGGCTGGGTCGTCCAGGCGGTATATCTGCACGGTGAGCCGCCCGCCCTTGATTCGGCAGACGAGCTGCACCGGGAGAGAGCCGCCGTTGCGCCAGCCTGAATTTTCGTCCGCGGCCAGCCCCGCCGCCAACGCCGCCCGGTATACCGTGGCGTTGATCAAAGAGACGTCGGCGGCTATGCTCTCGCCGCGATAGCCACGGGCTGCCGTGCGCGGGCCGACGGCCTGCTCGAACGAAAACGCCGCGCCGGGCGCGACGACGAGCCCCTGCAGCGCGTCGGCGGCCAGCAGCACGTTTTGGCTGCGGTCGATAGCAGCCGCGTCAAAGCTGGCGGCGGCTTCGCCCAGCAGCGTGACGCGCGGGGAGAGCAGCTCCTTTAGCTGCGGTTCGGCCGCCGCCCAGAGGGCCGCCGCGTCCGCCGCCCGCGCCTTGGGCAGATAAACGGTGAGCGTCCGTGCCGGGATATCCGCCGTATATGCCAGCCCCAGACAGTCGAGATAGCTGATAGGCAGGCAGAGGCGGCCGTTAATAAGGCGGGGCAGCTCGGTCTGCACCTCCGCCGCGGCCTGCCAGCCGTCTTTCTGCCGCGCGATATGCCAGACCTCCGGCCGGCCGGGCAGAAATATCCGGGCGGCGTTCTCGTCCGGCCACAGCGCCGCGCCCTGGCCGTTAAAGCTCCGCCAAAAGAGCGGCAGACCGGCCGCTTCGGCCAGCAGCGAAAGCGGCAGGCAGGGTTCGGTCAGCGTGTAGTCCACGCCGTCCGCGGTATAGTCCAGCGGCAGCAGGTACGCGGCCGTTTGTTCGTCCGTCACCAGGCGCAGCAGCCATTCGTTGGCGGCGGGGGCGGGCGGCCCCTGGTTGGCCGCGGCCGGGGCGGCGAGGGTCAAAAGCAGCAGCAGCAACAGGCAGAGCGCAGATCTTCGCATAAAAGCCTCCGTTTTTTCCGACGTATACACTACCTTTAATTATAAAGCGCGGCGGCGGCGGAACAGCGCAAACCGTGTCGGCGGCGGGCCGCAAATTGCGAGGATTTCGGCGCGGGTTCGCCAGCAGGCGGCAATATCCCCGCCAAACGGGGGCGGCGCGCGGACGTGCGGCAAAAAATTTGTAAAAAGGCTTGACAATCCGCCCGCCGCAAGGTATAATTTGTTATTGCAGTATGATAAATTGCTGCGCTAAGGGGTATGGACCATTAACTCAGTTGGTAGAGTAGCTGACTCTTAATCAGAATGTCCACGGTTCGAGTCCGTGATGGTCCACCATTTTTGATCCATTAGCTCAGCTGGCAGAGCACCTGACTTTTAATCAGGGTGTCCCGCGTTCGAATCGCGGATGGATCACCATACGGCACGTTGGAGAAGAGGTTTAACTCACCAGCCTTTCACGCTGGCATTCATGGGTTCGAATCCCATACGTGTCACCAGCCTAAGCCCCTGCCAGAGGCAGGGGCTTTTCCTGAAAGGGCAAGCTGCCGTATGGTTCGCCGGTTGAGCTTAAAACTAAAGAAGCGCGTTTGGCATTTCCCCGGCCAGGCGCGCTTTTTGTGCGTTTTCCCGCCGATATTTGGTTGACGGCAAACTTGAATAATGCTATAATTTTATAGGAAAAGGAAATCTGTTTGCATAGGCTTTATCTAGGCTTTATAGAGGCCGTATGTGCGGATATTATCCGGCCGGTGCTCCCTTGGGGGCGGGCAGCCGGCGCGTTTTGCGGAAGGAGATGTTTCGATGACGTCTGTTATCGTGGTCGGCGCGCAATGGGGCGACGAGGGCAAGGGCAAAATAACCGATTATCTGGCCGGCCAGGCCGATATGGTGCTGCGCTGCCAGGGCGGCTCCAACGCCGGGCATACAGTGGTGGTAAACGGCGTGACCCACGCTCTGCATCTGATACCCTGCGGGATACTGAACCCCGACACTGTTTGCGTGGTGGGCAACGGCGTGGTGCTGGATCTTAAAGTGGTCTTAAACGAGATAAACACGCTGGAGGAGCAGGGCATATCCTGCCGCAAGCTGGTGATCTCCGAAAAAGCCCATCTGATCATGCCCTATCACTATGCTATGGACGAATATCAGGAGGCCCTAAAGGGCGATAACAAGATCGGCACCACCAAGCGCGGCATCGGCCCGGCTTATATGGATAAGACCGCGCGCCAGGGCATACGCCTGCTGGATCTGATGGAATGGCGGCCGTTTTTGGAGAAGCTGGATTATAACCTGCGGGAGAAAAACGCCATATTCGCGAGCGCCGGCCTGCCGGTGATCGACACGGCGGCCAGAGAAAAGATCGTGGCGGAATACGCCGCCTATCGCGACCAGATCGCGCCCTACGTGGGTGAGACGACGTATCTGGTGAACGAAGCGCTGGCCGACGGCAAGCGCCTGCTGTTCGAGGGGGCGCAGGGTTCTCTGCTGGATATCGACCACGGCACTTATCCGTTCGTCACCAGTAGCAGCACCGTGGCGGCCGGCAGCTGTTCGGGCGTGGGCATCGGCCCGACGCGGATAGACCGCGTGCTGGGCATCGCCAAGGCGTATTGCACCAGAGTGGGCGCGGGGCCGTTCCCCACGGAGCTTGCCGACGCTGCGGGTGAAAATATCCGGCAGCTTGGGCATGAATTCGGCGTCACCACCGGCCGCCCGCGCCGCGTGGGCTGGTTCGACGGCCCGGTGGTGCGTTATTCCGCGCTCGTCAACGGCATGACGGACTTATGTATAACCAAGCTGGATATCCTTGATTCTCTGCCGGAGATCAAAGTCTGCACGGCGTATAGCTACCGGGGCAAGGTGACCGATCGTCTGCCCTCCACGCTGGCGGCGCTTTCCGCCTGCACGCCGATATATGAAACTCTGCCGGGCTGGCAGGCCGACACCACGGGCTGCCGCAGCTTCGACGAGCTGCCCGAAAACGCGCAAAAATATATCCTGCGGCTGGAGGAGCTGACGGGTATGCCGGTGGCGATGGTGGCCGTGGGCGCGGACAGAGAAAGCACCATCGTGCGCCGCGAGGTCTTTTAAGACGCGCGGCTTAGATCAGCGCTGTAACAAAAAAATATATAATTATCTGCAAGGAGGAAATTTTATGGAACGCACTTACATCATGCTGAAGCCGGACGCCCTGAAGCGCGGCGTGGCCGGCGAGATCATTTCCCGCATTGAGCGGAAGGGCTACAAAATCGCCGACGCCAAAATGATGCAGCTGGGCGAAGCTATTTTGAAGGAACATTACGCGCACATCGCGGATAAGCCCTTCTTCCCCGAGCTGGTGGATTATATGACCAGCGGCCCGGTGCTGGCGATGATCGTGGAAGGCCCGGACGTGGTGCAGGGTATGCGGATACTCATGGGCGCCACCAAGTGGGAGGAGGCCGCCCCCGGCACTATCCGCGGCGATTATGCCAACTGCACGACGGAAAACCTTATCCACGGTTCCGACAGCGTGGAAAACGCCGAGATCGAGATCAAACGCTTCTTCGGCAAATAAACCGCAAGCCCAACGACGCACTAAAATGAAAAATGCGGAAAGGACGAGAATAATGACTATGCGAGAAACCCTGGCAGAAGCCGGGTATATAAATCTGGGCGAAATTTACGAGAACCTGCCGCCGGCCAAACTGGTCGAGCTGTCTTTGCAGCGCGGCGAGGCCTGTCTCTCCTCCACCGGCGCGGTGGCGGTGGAGACCGGCAAATACACCGGCCGCTCCCCGGAAGACCGCTTTATCGTGGACGACGAGCTGACGCACGACACCGTGGATTGGGGCAAGATCAACAAGCCTTTTGACCCGGAGAATTTCGCGGCGCTGCGCGCCCGCCAGAAGGCTTATTTGGAGGGCAAAGACGTTTTCATCTTCGACGGCTTTGTGGGCGCGGACCCGAATTATCGTATCCCGGTGCGCGTCATCAACGAATACGCCTGGCAGAACCTCTTTATCCACCAGCTGCTGCGCCGCCCCACGGCGGAAGAGCTGGCGAGCTTTAAGCCGGAGGTCACCCTGGTCTGCACGCCCGGCTTTAAGGCTATCCCGGAGCTTGACCACACCAATTCCGAGGCGTTTATTATTCTGAATTTCACCAGCCACGAGATACTTATCGGGGCTGCCGCTTACGCGGGCGAGATGAAGAAATCCTGCTTCAGCTATATGAACTACATGATGCCGGTGCGCGGCGTCTGCCCGATGCATTGCTCCGCCAACATCGGCAAGGACGGCAAAACGGCCCTGTTCTTCGGCCTTTCCGGCACGGGCAAAACCACCCTTTCCGCCGACCCGAACCGCTGCCTGATCGGCGACGACGAGCACGGCTGGTCGGAAGACGGCATCTTCAATTTTGAGGGCGGCTGCTATGCCAAGGCGATCAAGATCACGCACGAGACCGAGCCGCAGATCTGGGACGCTATCAAATTTGGCGCGGTCATCGAAAACGTGGTGATGGATCCGGCCACCCGCGTGGCGGATTATGACGACGACAGCCTGACGGAGAATATCCGCACGGCCTATCCCGTCGATTATATCCCGGACGCGGTGCTCTCCGGCCAGGGCGGCCACCCCAAGGCGATAATCTTCCTCACGGCGGACGCTTTCGGCGTGCTGCCGCCGATCTCCAAGCTGGACAGAAATCAGGCCAGCTACTATTATCTCTCCGGCTACACCAGCAAGCTGGCCGGCACGGAGCGCGGCATCACCGAGCCGCAGGCCACGTTCTCGGCCGGCTTCGGCGCGCCGTTCTTGCCGCGTGCGGTGGGCGAATACGCCAAGCTGCTGCGCGCCAATCTGCAAAAATACGGCACCGAGGTCTATATGCTGAACACGGGCTGGACGGGCGGCCCCTACGGCGTGGGCAGCCGCATGAAGCTGGCCTACACCCGCGCTATGGTGACGGCTATCCTGGACGGTTCTCTGGCAGACGTGAAGTTCGAGCAGGACGAGATCTTCGGGCTTTCTATCCCTACCGCCTGCCCCAACGTGCCGAACGAAGTGCTGAACCCGCGCAACACCTGGGCGGACAAGGCGGCCTATGACGAGACTGCAAAGAAGCTGGCAAAGCTGTTTGCGGAGAATTTCCAGACCTACCGCGGCGTGGACGACGATATCAAAAACGCCGGCCCCAAGGCCTGAAGCCGCTGTAAACGCAGGAACTATAAAGGGAGGCTTGCCACAAGGCGGCCTCCCTTTGCTTTTTTGTGCGTCCAAGGGCGCGTTTTACTGGCATTATTACGAAAATTTTTACACGCTGACTATATCGAGGTGAGCGGCCCGGTAAATAGTTGTAATCCGCGGGCGTTTCGTGGTAAAATATAGGGGTGGGCGAGAGTCCAGCCCCTTTGCTTTAGAAAAAACCGAAAAGAGGAAACGAAAATGACCAAAATTGCCGTAGCCCAAGTGAACGTCCGCGCCGGGCGGCCGGATCTGAACTATAAGACCATGCTGCGCTATGCCCACCAGGCGGCGGAGGCCGGGGCGGATATCTGCGTTTTCCCGGAGCTAGCCCTGACAGGCAGCTTTCTGGGGCAGGCGTGGAGCAGCCCCGGTATCCTGCACGAGTGCCAGCGCTATAACCAGAAGCTGATCGCCGCCACCACGGCCATGGGCGATATGGCGGTGGTTTTTGGCAGCATCGGGCTGATGAAGAACCAAAACGGCGTGGAGCAGCCCGCCAGCGCCATATACGTGGCGCAAGCCGGCAGATCGCCTCGCCCTCCGGCAGCTTCACGATCAAGACCGGCGGGCAGAATCTCAGCTTCGGCCTGCTCACCGAGCAGCAGCAGAAGCCGGAAGCCCCGATCGTGCTGCGGCTGGCCACCTCGTTTTTCTTCCACGATAAAACGCCGCAGTTCTGGCAGAGCTTCGCGGCCTTCGCCAAAACCTACGATAAAACGCTGGTCTACGCCAACCACGTCGGCGTGCAGGACGCGGGCAAGCCGGTCTACGTCTATGACGGCGGCAGCGCGGTGTTCGCGCCGGGCGGCGACATGATCGCGGCGGCCTGCCGCTTCGGCGGGGGGCTGCTGCTGGTGGATACGGCGGCCGAAAATCCGGCTCTGGAGCTGCCGGCGGCGGATACCACGGCCGAACTTTACGACGGCATCGTCCGCGCTATCCGGGAATATTCCCTGCACCTTGGCGTCAGCCGCGCGGTCATCGGCCTTTCCGGCGGCATAGATTCCTCGCTGTCCGCCTGCCTGCTGGTTGACGCGCTGGGGGCGGAAAACGTGCTGGGTATCAACCTGCCCACGCGCTATAACTGCGACGCCACCAAGG
>CANQSW010000009.1 GCA_947626615.1 uncultured Peptococcaceae bacterium
CAGTCGGGGCATATGGTAGGGCGGCAGCTCCATGACGAAGGGAGAAGGCTCGCCGGCGAATCGCTTCGTCTTTTTTAGGATAATGCCGGAGCAGACGATGGCGGCGATCCCTGCGATCAAAGGCTTTTATGAGGATAAGCAGGAGCAGGATTTCTGCTCCGTGCTGCAAGACGGCAGCGTTCCGCCTGGCTACAAACGGGCGAAGCTGGGCAGCTTCTGCGCGCTTGAGGGCGATACCGTCCGCTATTGGAGCGCCAGAACGGGCGGCCGCACGCGGATACAGCGCAATATCAACAGGGGCGAGGATTCCGAACCCTTCCGCACGCGGCATATAGAGGCCGGGCAGGATTTTGTCGGCTGCATCACGTTGTCCGAGCCGGGGCTTGCCGCCGCTATCTCCAATGTGTTGCGCGGTTCGGTCTGGCTGGGCGCCGATCGTTACGAGGGCTATGGCAAATGCACGGTGACCTCTCTTGCTGCCGTGGCCGCGCCGGCTTATCAGACCGCCTATGGTTATCATGATCGAGCCGAGGTGGGGCGCGAACTGTATTTGCTGGCCGTATCGCCTCTGACCATGCTGAACGAAAAAGGCGAGCCCTGCGGTATCGATCTGGCGGCTCTGGCCGGGCTGCTGGGCGTCGGCGCGGTAGAGCTCCCATTTTGCAGCACTTCTGTGGCGGTCTACGGTTCTTATAACCGCACCTGGCAGTGCCGCGAGGCCGCCCTGCCTTTCTATGACCGCGGCAGTATCTTCCGGCTGCAATGCAGCGAGCCGCCCGCGCTGGAAAATTTGCGGGCCTTGGAGCGCGCCGGTTTGGGTATCCGCACCGCCGAGGGCTTCGGCGACGTTTTGTTCCTGCGGCCGGAGCTTTTTACGGCGATACGCCGCAAGGCGGCGGCAGAGCGCGCTTTGCCCCAGGCGGCGGCGCGGGCGGCGCAGCGCCGGCGGGAAAGATACGCATGGATCATGCGGCAGGCCGAAGAACTCAAGCGCGGCGGCAACGCCTTAAGCCTCAGCCAGCTCGGCACGATACAGACTGAGTGCGAAAAAGCCCTGCGCCGGGGCGGCGACACCGCTCAACTCTACGCTTTTTTGAATAAAAACCTGAACGAGCGCGGCTCGCGGCACGGCGAACGCTTTAAGCACATCGATAAATTTATCCGCGGCGTAATGGAGCAGCAGCGGTCTGCGGACGGCGTGCCGGGTTCTTATACCGATACGGAACGGTTGGCTCTGCTCTGTCAGTTGTTTGATTATAGCCGCAAGGGAGAGTGAGCGTTATTATGGCGGCAGTATTTACTTACGCGGCTGTTTATCATATAACGGCCGCCTGCCTTGCGCCTCTGCGGGTCGGCGGGAGCGACGGCGACACGGAAAAGGTCCTTTGCGATGCTGCCGGCCGTCCCTTTTTGCCGGGGACTTCCCTGGCCGGAGCTCTGCGCGCCTGGCTGGAGCAAAACGCTCCGGCCAAAACTATGGCGTTGTTTGGCGGCGAAGAATCCCGCCTGAAGAAAGCGGGCCATTTGATCGTCTCGGACGCTTTTTTTGCCGGCGACGCGCCGCTCGAGCTGCGGCCGCGCCTGCGGATAGACCCCCGCACCGGTACGGCGGCTGCCGGCGCAAAATTCGACCTGGCGCATATCGGCAAGGGCGCGGAATTATCGTTTATGCTCACTTGGCTGGGCGATAAAGAGGATATCGACGAGCTGGCCGTCGTGGAGGATATGCTGGCGGCGCTGCATACCGGCGATATCGTGCTGGGCGCGCACAAGACTAACGGCTTTGGCCGCGTCGCCTTGGAAGTGACCAGGCAGACCTTTGATATGTTCGACCCCGCCGACCGGCAGAAATGGTTGTCCGACCAGTATCAGGGCGAACGGCTGACTTTGCCGGAAGACCGGCCCGGCAATATGGTCAAGTTCACTCTGACGGGCCGGGCCGACGACCTGCTGGTGCGCTCCGGCAAGACGATGGAGGTCGAAAAAAAATCATATACCGTGAATATCACGGAAAAAGGCGTGCCCGTTATCCCGGCGACTTCGCTGCGGGGCGCCGTGCGCGCGCAGGCGAGCCGTATCGTGCGGGCGGCCGGTATAGACCCGGCGGCGATAGACGAGCTTTTCGGCTGCGCCGCAGACGGCGGCCGGCCGGGCCGCGTCCGCTTTGAAGACGCCGTTTTGACTAAGGCCCAAAAGAAAATGATAACGCGTATCCGTATCGATAAATTTACCGGCGGCGTTATGCGCCGCGCGCTGATCAACGAAGAACCCATAAGCTCGCCGCTCACGCTGCGGTTGCAGGCGCCGAACGAACCTCTGGCCTGCGCCCTGCTGCTTTACGCTTTGCGCGACCTTGGCCTGGGGCTGTATTCTCTGGGCGGCGAGAGCGCCGTGGGGCGCGGCTACGTCAAGGTGGACGAGATAAAGGCCGCTGCGCCGGACGGCCGCGTTATGCGGCTGCGTTTTGCCGGTGACGCCATTACGTTGGACGACCCGGATAACTTGGCCGACGAATGGCTGAAAGCCTGGGGGAGGGAGCAAGCATGATAGTGGAAAAATTATCAGTTGAGGCGGCCTGCCGGCGCGGCGGCGAGCTGCAATGGCTCTGGCTGCGTTCTCTCAGCGAGGTATATCTGGGCGAAATGCGTCGGGATATCGCTCTGGACGAATTGATCGAGGTGCGTTTTTTCAACGCAAACGAGGAGATACGGCTGTTTCGCAGCGGCGGCGAGCTTAAGGCGTGCGCGCTGCGGCCGGAGCCCGGCGACGAAGTTATAGAGAAGTCCATGCCTATCAGCAACCCAAAATTCGGCAAAAGTATCAGCGTTTGTCAGCAGCTGGCGGCGGACGATGACGGCCAGACGGCGGTCGTCGCCACGCGCCTGGCCGGCTGGGAGGGATAGACCGATGAGTGCAGATTTTGACCACGCTAAAAATAATAACAAGCAGCATAAAGGCGGCCCAAATAAAGGCGGGAAAGACAGCTTCCCTGCCAGATCTCCGTATAATTTCGTGCCTTTTGCCGACGATATTTTGCTGCCAAAGCACGCGAAGCTCCCCGGGCATGATCGTCTGCACGAGGAGCTGCATACGGGCGAGATACACGTGACCCTGCGGGCCGAAACGCCAGTCTTTGTTTCGGACGGCCATAAGCCGAATCCGCAATTTTTCCGCGGGCCGAACGGTCGTTTGGCGATCCCCGGCTCCACTATGCGGGGAGTGATCCGGGAGAATATGCAGATCCTTGGTTTTGGCTCGGTGCTGCTGGGCGAAGATATAGAAGATAAGCGTATTTTCTTCCGGCAGATCGCCTCGAAAGGAGCTGGGGTCAATAAGGACTTGATGGATTATTATAAAGAGGAGCTTGTTTGCAAGTCCTACCCGGCCCCCAAAGGAAAACGTTATACGATACCGGAGAGAGTCAAGGCCGGCTATTTGGGCTGGAAGGGCGATAAGCTGTTTATACAGCCGGTCATCGGCGACAAATATATTCGGGTTCCGCGTCACAATGCGGCGCTGCGAAAAGCCGGTCTGGACAAGGGCGAAGCCGCGACCGTCAAGGTGAAATACACGCAGATAGGACAAGAGATCGTAGATATCCGGAAATGCTCTAAAAATGAGCAGGAGGACGGCGTTTTGCTTTACACCGGCCGGAGCATCGGCAAGGGCGACAGGGAAAACGCCAGATATCTTTTCCCGCGTATGGATATGCAGGCCAATCCCGTCGAGATATCGCAGGAAGACCGCCTCTCCTACGCGGAAGACTATGAAACCCGCGAAAACGTTCTGGGGGAGCAAAAGAAAAAATTCTGGCAGCTGCCGGAAAAAGGCGCCACAAAGCCCGTCTTTTATATCAAGCGTAACGGGCACGTTTATTTCGGCATGACGCTCTTTCTGCGCATAGGTTATAAGCACCGCCTGGCGGAGGGCCTGCCCGAAAAGCACAGAGAGCAGATCGAGCAGAAAAACATACCGCTGGATTACGTACATGCCATGCTTGGCTTTGCCGAGAAAAAAAATGCTTTTCGTTCCCGCGTTACCTTTGGCGATTTTGTGGCCGAGGGCGATCCGCGCGGCGACAGCGGCGGCCAAAAGGTCGTTTTGGGGCAGCCTAAACCCAGCTGGTATCCCGGTTATGTGGTCGACGGCAAGCATTATAACGAAGATGATTTTCGCCTGCGCGGCTATAAGCAATATTGGCTGAAACAACAGCCTGGGCCGTTTCCTGACGAGGTCAAGGATAACGTCGCCTCCACGCTGCGCCCGCTGCCTGCCGGCGCCAGATTCAAGGGCGTTATCCGCTTTAGAAATCTGCGTGACGACGAGCTGGGTCTGCTGCTTTGGGCCCTGCGTTTGGAAAAAGGCTGCTTCCAGAGCGTGGGCCAGGGCAAACCGTATGGCTTCGGCCGTATGCGCCTGAGCATAGACAGCCTGAAGGAAGCGGATATCAAGAAAATATATTCGACCACCGGCCTTTGCTCTGCGTTCGACGCGGCCGCGGCTAATGCGGTGGAGCGTTATATAAATATATACGACGCGCAGGCCGCTGCACAGTTGAGCGAGCAGCTGCCGCGTCCGGTCGCGTCGCTGCGGGATATCGATTCGATCAAAGACTTTTTCTATATCCATTCGACGCTGCGCGCGGCGAATGACGTCGATTATATGAGCGTAGGCGCTTACAAAGACCTGACCAGGGCTTTGCCGACCATTCGGCAGGAGCGGCAAAAAGCTAAGTAAACGCAGTTCGGTCTCGCCGCGCCAAACGCCGTATGGTTTCGGCCGCTGTTCGGCGTGATTTTTCGGGCATAACGCGAGGTGGTTTTATGGCGAAAAAAATTATAATGTTCGTCAGCGATTATAAGGAAGGCGCTACTCGGGAAAATTATCTTTGCCCGGACGGCGAAACCTGGGTGGACGGCGCGCAGACTAACGAAGCGCCGGTCAAATATCTGCTGCGCGAAAATCCCGGTATCAGCGAGATCATCGGCATCGTTACCGAAGCGGCCGTCGATACCTGGGATTATTTGCAGGACGTGCTTGCGGAAAAAGACCCGCGGGAGAGCGATTTGGCGGAAGTCAGCCTTAACGACGTGACGAGCGACCTTGGCATGTTTTACGCCGACGCCGGGGCCGAGCCGCTGCCGAAAAGGCGGCTGGCTGAATGTACGGCCTGGCTGGCCGCTTCTTACGCAGAAGCCGAGGAACAGCCGGAGCCGGCGGCAAGCGGCGGCCCGAGCTTTCGTAAAGTCGAATATGACGAAACAAAAGGCGAAGTGTTCAGAGATCTGATACCGAAGATCTTGGAGCGCGTGCAGGAGGGCGACGAGATATTTTGGGAGACCACCGGCGGGTTTCGCAACGCCACGATGTATTTGCTGCTGCTGAGCCGCATCTTATCCTACTGTGGGATCGCGACCTCCGGGGCGGTATATTCTGTGCGCGACGCTAAAAATCACGGCAAAAACAACAAGATCGAAGACCTTTCCCAGCTGATCGGCCTGTTCGACCTCGTCGGCGGTATGCAGGAGCTGACCAATCAGGGCGACGTCCGCACGCTTATAAAGTATTATGACAGCCCCAACGCGCAGACCGAAATGCAGGAGGTCGTTTCCGCCATGGGCTCTCTGAACGATTCGATCACGTTGTGCCGTATCGGAGATCTTGAGCAAAAGATCGACGACTTCAACGCGGCTGTGGCCGCGGCGGAAGCGACGCCCGACCAGCTGCAGCGGCTGCTGCTGGGCAAGTTCAAGGCCGCTTATGGCGGCGATAAGCTGGATACGGAGCAGTACATCAGATGGTTTTTGAAAAACGATATGATACAGCAGGCGCTGACGGTATACACCGAGCATATCGTTCGGTATATAGTTGCCAAGGGCAATTTGTTCACGCTCGCCAAAACCGGCAAAGATAAAAATCTGAAGGATAGTTACGCTACCAAATTCAACGAAGAGTTCCTTCAGGACGGCTTTTCGACCTATTGCTATAATATTCTGTACGCCCGTCTGGAAAAAGCCGTCAAAACCGGGCAATTTGAACCAAAGGCGGCAAAGATCGCGGGGTATCAGACGCCTAAAAAATTAAAGGCAGCCGTTGATAATCTGCAGCTGCTCCTTGCAAATATGTTCGCGCCGGCGGCTTGGTACGACCCGGAAGAAAATTACGATCTGCCCGATTTTCTGGAACCGTTGGCCGCGCGGTTGCGGGCGGAAGGCGCTGTGGACGACGCGCCGGCGATATTGGCAAAGCTCGGCGGCGGCGCGATACCGGACGAAGAAGTCAAGCTGCTTTTCGGCGGGGCAGAGTGCGAGGCAGAAGCGGCGGAAAAACTCAAGGCGCATATAACGGGGCAAATATTGCCGTTGGCAAAAATGGCCGCCCAGCTGCGCGAGGCTCTGCCGCAGGAAGACGCAAAATATGCGCTGGCCCTGCATAACGTGTTTTGGCTTATGTGCGTTATGTTTGACGAGAAAGGCAATTATAAAGAAAATTGGCCGGAAGACCTGCCCAAAGGTAAAAAATATCTGAGCGAGATCAAGCTCCTGCTGACCGATAAAACGCCGACGCGGGCGGATATGGGCAGCCTGCGCACTATAAGCTCCCGCGTCGGTATGGGGAAGCTCTATTTGCAGCTGCTTTTTGACCCCCGCCTGAAGGGCGTGATCCGGCAAAGCCCCAAAGTAAGGCAGCAGGCGGAGCAGGCGGGTGAAAAATTGCCGAAAAATTATAAAGCGAGCGATAAAAGCCGCGTTTTGCTCGTCGAAAATCTACCGGCCGTTAAGGACTGGTTGTATAATAAACAGCAAAACAACGTCAAGAGCTATCTGATCAACATAAACGACGACAAGCTCGACGTTTTCGCCGCTTTCTGTCTGGATTATATGTATATAAAAATGCTGCGCAACCTGACCAATCACGCCAACGACAGCGAGCAGGACAATCAGAAATTTTTGGTCGATTATCTGGCAAAATATGGTTACCCTGCCCCGGCGGAGATCAGCAAGGAAAAAATAAGAGATATAATGAACAGATCTTTAGACCGCCTCATGTAAACAGGCAAAACAAAAAAGGAGGAGAAAAATGAAGAAGTTTTTTAGCGTTATGCCTCTGCAGCGCCCGGATTTTTTGAAGAAGTTCGAATATTTGCCGACGGGCAACAGCGCGCTGTATATGGCGGAAGGCACCAGATTCCCGATACTTACCGCTGTTAACGCCTACGTGGCCAGGGGCGAGGAATTCCGCTTTATCGTGGTGATGACGGAGAACGCTTTCTGCCGGGCTAATTGCGAGACCCTGAAAGAGGATCTGGCGGAGCTTTGCGCCAAAAAGGGCGTCGTCTGCCCGCGCGGCGTCGAAGTTGTGACCGTGCAGGAGGACGAGAGCGTTACCGCGCACGTGGCGACCTTCCAGCGGCTGATCGATTTTGCCGAGGACGACGACGAGATCTTCGCCTGCATGACTTTCGGCACGAAGCCGCTTTCCACCGCTCTTATCATGGCGGTGCAGTATGCTTATCGCATCAAGAAAAACGCCAGCATCTCGTGCGTCGTTTATGGCCAGATCACCCGCTCCGAGCAGGGAGAAAAAGCCCATATCTACGATATGACGGCATTGATCCAGTTGGACGAGATCGTGCGCGTTTTGGCCGAGCAGGGCGTGGCCGATCCCAAACGTGTGATCGACGGCATTTTGGCGCTGTAAAGGAGAGGGCCATGAGCAAATATAAGGAGGAGGTCGACAGGCTGGGGCGGCAATATTTCCAGCTGTCGCCGGAAAAGGATAGAGACGTGCGCAGAAGCCTGGAGGAAAGGCTGTTCGCGCTGCTCTATAAGGCGTTTCCCCAGTATAGCGACGCGGTGGCGGAGGTATATATTCGGGATTGGCCGAAATATGATCCGCGCAAGGGAGAGCTTTACAGCTTCTTTGCCTATCGCCTGTCAAGACGGGATATCGATCTGAAAGTAAAGGCTGGCGGCGGGCATAGCAGGACATTCGTTGGCCCGGCCGGCCCGGACGGCCAGCCCGGAGAAAAAACAAAACAAATAGAGACCGACATATCGTTGGATTCTTCCGTGGGCGAAGATTCGGAAAATCAGGAGGCTCTTTGGGAAACCGTTGCCGATAAAAAAGCCCTTTTGCCCGAAGTGGTCGCTCTGTGCAACGACAAGGTAGCCCAGCTGGCGGCAATGGTCTTGAATTTCCAAACCAACTACAAGGGGCGGGCCGCTAACGATATGCGCTTGAAGTGGTTCCGCATTTTTTATACGGAGGATATGACGACTATCTGCCAAATGGGTTTGTGTGAGTTTACGCAGGACCGCGAAGTTTTTAATGCCATGCTTTTGCCGTATCTGGATTATTATACGGTCAAGAAGTGCCGCTGCACCAGAGAGCTGGCCGCCTGCCCGTTCAAGAAGCGCAGCGAGGTGCTGCCGGGCCATGAACATGACGACGCGGAGCTGGCGCTGCCTTTTCCGGCGGAGTTATCTCTGGCCTATCTGGAACGCTGCGAGAACATCAAAGTAGGCCCTTCGGCCCGCAGCAATCAGCTGAAAGAATATAAGAAGGAGAAAAAACATCGTTGTTGACGCAATATAGCCTGACGTTGCGAGGCGACCCTGCCAGCCGGCCGCGGCCGGATTGGGCCTATCGCCTGTATGCCGAATTGCTTTATGCCGCGCCGCCGGATTTTGCCACGGCGATACATCAAAACGCTATCACGCCGGTCAGCCATTATCTGCTGTGCGGCCCGGCGGAATGTTTGTGGCGGGTGAGCCTGCTGGGCGAGCCGGCCGAAGCGGCGCTGGGGCCGGTTTTGGAGAGCAAACGGGAATATCGTCTGCGGCGCGACAACGCGGCCTTTCAGGTGGCGGGCTGGCAGAAGCGGACGTTTGACCGGGCGGAATCTCTGCTTTTTTTTGAGGACGCCGGGACGTTTGAGCTCAGCTTCGTTACGCCCACGGCTTTCAAAAGCCGCGGCCAGTATCTTAACCTGCCCACCTCGCGGCTGATCGTGCAGAGCCTGATCAAAAAATGGAACGGCTGCTTCCTCGATTGCCCCATAGAGGACGAGGACGGCGAGGGCATGGAGGCGCTGGCGGCCGGTCTGGTCTGCCGCAGCTTCCGCCTGCATGACCAAAGCTACCGTCTCAAGGGCCTGACCATAAACGGCTTTGTCGGCGATATGACGCTGGAAAACCATTTGCAGGGCTTCCACCGGCAGCTGGCCAACGCGCTGCTGTTCTTTGCCGGGCAGGCTGGCGTCGGTATCAAAACGGCTCTTGGCATGGGCGGCGTGGTCGTTAACGCGGCGCTCTAGGCCGGGCGCTGCCGCCCAAACAGAAAATTTATATAGTCCGATATCTTCTGCCAGGAGGTATCGGGCTTTTTTATGCCTTTTTGCCGGAAAATCAAAAAAATATAAATTATCCCTGAAAAGGCGCGGGACTGGTCGCGATAAGATAGCGGGAGGATAAAACAAGGCGGGCGACAGCCGCTGCGGCCCGCCGAAAAAATAGAAATTATCCCTGAAAAACCCGGCGGCCAGTTCTGATTATATAGTAGAAGGGCCGTTAAAAGAAGTTCAAACACGGGAGGAAAATTTGACCATGAAAAAGGTTCTCTGGATATCGCGCCACCAGATGACGGAGGCTCAGTTCAAGGATCTGGAGCGCGCGCTGGGCGACGAGGTATCGCTGCTCAACTGGACGGAAACCGTGACGGAACTGGCGGCGCTGCGGCCCTGGCTGGAGCAGGCCGATGTCGTGGCGGCCGTTTTGCCGCCGGAGCTGTTCTCGCAGCTGCTGCAAGCGGCGCGGCATAAGCCGGTGCTGCAGGCGGCGGCCAAAAGAGTGCCGACGGGCAGAGTTTACCGCAACGCCAACGGCGCGGCGGAAGCCGAATTCCGCTTCGTCCACGCCGGTTGGCAGCAGATATTAAAGTTGGATATGCAGGTGAAAGCGTTATAAGGTTTTTGGCACAAAAAATAGTTTATGGCCCGGTTGGCGGGGCGTAAAGTTCGCCAACAGCGATCGCGGGCGGCTCAATACGCGCGACAAATCCTAAAAAATATAAAAATATAAAATTATAAAATTATAAAATTATAAAATTATAAAATTACAAAATTACAAAAAGAAAAGAGGTTATTACTATGAAAAACAAGATTTTTACGATCATTTTGTTGGTTGCCATGATGTTTACGACGTGTGCCGCGGCGGCTCTGGCGGACGACCAGATCGCTGCTGCCGAAGATAATATGAGCGTGGTAATGGAACAGCCCGGCGCGGCAGAGGCGCAGGATACGCACGCGCCGCAGGTGGACGCGCCCGCGGCAGAGGCCGGGCCGACGATCGAGCCGGCCGGGGACGGCTCTGCCCAGCCTACCGACGAGGCGGCCGGGGATATGCAGGTGCTGCCCGCCGAGCAGGGCGAACCTCGGATAGAGGGCGATGCCTCTGCGCCGGACGGGGAGCAGACTGCCTGCAAAGAGCATACCTGGGTGGAAGAAAGAGTTGAGGCTACCTGCACTGAGGAGGGCTATATCCAGAAGAAGTGCAGCGTCTGCGGCGCGGTGGAGAAGCTGGAGACTCTCCCGGTCATAGCCCACAACTACGAAAAGACGGGCGAGGAAAACGGTATCATAACCTATACCTGCACCGTCTGCGGCGACAGCTATACCGAACAGGAGCAGACTGTCTGCGAGCATAACTGGGTGGAAGAAACGGTGGCGGCCACCTGCACTAACGAGGGCTATACCCAGAAGAAGTGCAGCGTCTGCGGCGTGGTGGAAGACTATAAGACTCTCCCTGTCGTAGCCCACGACTACAAATATATGGGGCTGAAGAACAATGTCGCCACCTACACCTGCAAGGTCTGCGGCGACAGCTATACCAAGTGCATCGCTCACACTTGGACTTATGAGACGACTCAGCCCACCTGCACGGAAGCCGGCAGCTATGCCCGGACGTGTGTTTACTGCGGCGAGCATGAAGTCATCAATACCACCGAGCCTCTGGGCCACAAGTATGAAGAGAAGATGACCGAGATCGCCACCACGACCCACGCCGGCGAGCTCACTTATACCTGCAAAAACTGCGGCGATACATATACCAAGGCGATACCGCGGCTGGACGCCCCGGAGGAGGACGCTATCGTGGCTGATCCCGACGCCGTTGCCACCAAAGCCTACAACTCTGGCGATAACGATTATTACCGCACCAGCAGCCCCATGGCTTCCTATCTGTATCAGCGGGCAGACGGCAATTTCACCCGTGTGGAAGCGGTCAACGAAGGCAACGGCAGAGAGATAGTGATCGAAAACTACGATCCGGATTTTAATCTGCTGACGGCGCGGAAGGTCGAACAGGAACTGCCTATCTTCGGCGGCTTCTTTAGCGGCCAGACGTATAACTTCCTGGTATTTGGGCAGGAGAACCCGTCCTTCTCTGACAGCGTGGAGGTTATCCGCGTCGTTAAATACGACAAAAACTGGCGCAGGCTGGATCAGTTCAGCCTGAAAGGGGCCAACACCTCCATTCCGTTCCGTTCGGGCAACCTGCGCATGGCCGAGGCCGGCGACGAGCTTTATATCCGCACCAGCCACCAGATGTATAAAAGCAGCGACGGCCTCTGCCACCAGGCCAACGTGACGCTGGCGCTGCGTCAGAGCGATATGGAGCTGACCGACAGCTTCTACAAGGTGGGCATGATCAGATACGCCTACGTATCTCATTCCTTCAACCAGTTTATCCTGACCGATAACGACGGCAATATCGTGACGCTGGATCATGGCGACGCTTACCCGCGGGCCGCAGTTCTGGTGCGCTTTAAGAACGCCGCCGGCAAGGAGAAGTTCATCGGCGAAAACTGCGAGACTCTGAACGTGCAGGAGTTTGTCGGCGCGGTCGGCGATAACTATACCGGCTTCAAGCTGGGCGGTTTTGCGGAAAGCGGCTCCAACTACCTGATCGCCGCTTCTATCGACGAACAGAGCGGCAACTTCAACAGCAGCAACGCCTATAACGTCGTGATCTACGCGGTGGACAAAGACAATGTGGCGAAGAGCGGCCTGAAGAAATATCAGGTGACCTCTTATACCTCCGGCCAGAATGTCGCCGCCGGCACGCCGCAGCTGGTGAAGATCAGCAGCAACAAATTCCTGCTTATGTGGAACGAGCTTAACAAAGGCAACGTCTCCAATACCCTCAAATATACTTTCGTCGACGGCGACGGCCGCTGCGGCCAGATCTATACCGCCGAGGCGTGCCTCTCCGACTGCCAGCCTATCGTAGCCGACGGCAAAGTGATCTGGTATTACGGCGGCGGCGCTCTGCCCAAATTCTGCTCCATCGACTCTGACGGCGATTTCACCGTCGAGCGGGATACGGCGGCCGAGAAGAAAGCCGCGGACGAAGCCGCCAAGGAAGACGCCAAGAAGCAGGAAGAGCTCGATAAACAGAAAGAGGAGAATAAGGAGGTCGTGACCTATACCGGCGAGAACAGCAACGCTTATGTGGGCGAATTCCGCGACGTCAAGACTTCGGCCTGGTATGCCGACGCTGTGAAGTGGGCGTCTGAGGAAAAGTTGATGGGCGCTGTCTCTAACGGCAGCTTTGGCCCCAACGCCAACGCCAGCCGGGCGATGATCGTCACCGTGATGTATCGCATGGCAGGAGAGCCCAGCGCCACGGCGGTCGGCTTCAGCGACGTCGCCAAAAACCAGTGGTATGCCAATGCCGTCAACTGGGCTGCCAACGAAGAGGTCGTGAACGGCGTCGGCGAGAACAAATTTGCCCCCAACAGCGATATCACCCGTCAGGAATTGGCCGCGATCCTTTATCGCTACGCCGAGCAGGCGGGTCTGGATACCGATTTCGACGCGGCCAAGGCCAAAACCGTTTGCAGCGGCTTCCGGGATTATAACAAGGTGAGCGGCTGGGCGGAGGACGCTATCCTCTGGGCCAATGCCAACGGGTTGATCGCCGGCAACTCCGACGGCACGCTGAACCCGGGCGGCAAGGCGACCCGCGCCGAGATCGCCACGATCATGATGCGCTTTGTGGACGCCAACAAGTAAGCCGCCCTTAGCGCGGATACCGCTAGAAAGCCGGATATGGCAGGAGGCGACGCACAAAATGACTAAAAGCCGGGCAGCTCCCCCGTCAGGGGCTGCCCGGCGCTTTTCTTGCCAAAAAATTCGCTATCTGCTAAAATCAACGTAGTCCTCGGAAAAAGCCGGTGCAAAACGCTGAAAAAATTTGCTGAAACAATGTCACCAAACGGGCTTTGGCGGGAATATATAAGGTGACAAGCCAATATAAACGAGAGAGTCACATGGACAAGCAGCAAGCCAAAATGATCGCCGAATTATACGATGAGTTTTTCGGGTTTTTGTGCGTTTATGCCGAGGCGGCCCTGCACGATAAGGGTCTGGCCGAGGAAGCCGTGCAGGAAACTTTTCGTATAGCCTGCGGCAAAGCCAAAGATTTTTTAGACAGCGCCAATCCGCGGGGCTGGCTTATTTTGACGCTGCGGAACGTGTGCCGGCATATGTACCGGAGCAGGAAAAAGATCGTTGAGAATCTGGCGGAGATCGCCTTTAGCGAGGAGTGGGGCGGCTATGAATATGACGACGCCGCAAGCGCGCCGGAGTTCTGGTATGGCGACCTCTCCAAAGATAAAGATTTCGAGCTGCTGCGGCGGTTTGCCGTAGACCGCTGTTCGATCAGGGAGCTGGCGGCGGAATACGGCATCACGCTTGCCGCCTGCAAGCAGAGGATAAGCCGGGCCAGGCGGCGGTTTCAGGCCGTTTTGGCTAAAGAGGAGAAAAAGACGTGAGGCGGCTTTGCCGGAATATATAAGGCGAAAGGAGGCGGGAGCGGTGCGAGAGCTCTCAGCTGAAAACAGACGAAAATATGCCCGGTTCGACAATATGCCAGACGGCGTTCTGGCAGCCTTTTTGGCGGCCGACGCGCAGGCCAGGCCGGATAAGCAGATGTCGGCGGCAGCGCTGCTTTATATCACCGACCTTTTGGCGGCAAGGCGCGAAAGCGACGCTGCGTATCAGGAGCGGGACGTTGCCGCGGCCAAGCAGGATTTTCTGGCCTATTATTACCCGTGGCGGGACGAGCCGCCGCTTTACGACTTCGACGACGCTGTGGACGGCGAGACGGCAGGCAAAAACGCTAAACATGGTCGGCGTTGGCTGCGCTATGCGGCCAGCGTGGCGGCGGTGCTGCTCTTTGTGCTGGCGGGCACGGCGACGGCGGCGGCGATAGCCTACGCGCCGTGGCCGGATATGCCCAAGTGGTCGGACGGCGGCTTTTGGCCTGCCGCAGATAACGGCGAGCTGCCGGGAGACCGGGGCTTGCTGAACGCGGCCGCCTGGGACGAGCAGACGAAAACGGAGCTGGCGGCGTTGTATCTGCAAAACGTCGACGCGGGCATGCCCAATATTGGCCGCGCGGCGCGCCGTCAGCTGCTCTGGCAAATTTGCGAACAATGTCTGCGGCGATGAGATAATTGTGTTTATATATATGCTGAACAAAATTAAACGAGGAGGGGTTTTGGTGCGAAAAGCGAAAGCAATACTGTGGGAACTTGTTGATGTTTGTGTGAGCGGCAAAGGGGGGCGTACGGCATGAGTGCGGGCGCGGTTTTAGTATATTCGGTGGCGTTTCTTCTGTTATGGGCGGCGGAACTGCTCGTGGCCTTTTTTCTGGTGCGGGCTGCCGTTAAGGGCGGCATTTTGCTGGCCGTAAAGGAGCTTTTCCCTGCCGGCGACGCTGCTCCTGCGGTTTTGCAGCGCCAAACGCCTAATGGCGGCGCGGACGAAGCGGTGGAATAATGGCCGCCAAACCTGCCCGGTATAGTCCAGCCCGGGTTGGCGTTAATTACAAAAAGCTGTCGGATATTGCCGTCCGGCAGCTTTTTTGCTGTGTCGGCGTTTTGAATATGCGTTGCAAATATTTGCTGCTTATTGTATAATGTTAGCGATACGGAAAGCGGCAGCGCCGCAAAAGGAGGTATGCCTCATGCGCTTAATGCGAAAACAATTTCTGACTCTGCTGGCGGGGCTGCTCGTCAGCCTGGCCGTGGCGCAGCCGGCGCTGGCCGCCGGCATCTTATATATGCCCGGCGTGACGGCGCAGATGTCCGACTACGCCTATTGGGCGCAGCGCCAGCCGGGCGCGCAGCAGGTGATCCTGACCCAGGCGGAGATACAGGCCTTCAATGCTGACACCGCCAAGCAGGACGGCACTATGGTGATAGACCTTAAAGCAGCCGACGCGACCTTTGACGGGCTGGCTCGTAAGGAGGCCGTGCGGGCCTCGGCTACGGCCGACGCGGAATATTACTTTGGCTGGACGCTCGACAGCGCCGGGCGCAAGCTGGAGTGGGCGGATTTTCAGGCCATGATCGATAACTGCGCCGACCCCAAAGCCGCCGCGAATATGCCGGTGCGCTATGGCGTGGCCGTGAACCGCACCGTGCTAAGAGTGTTTCCTTCGGACGAACCCCTGCTGGACGACGTGAACGATCAGGATTTCGATTACCAGTCTTTGAGCGCGGTCTGCGTCAACGACCCGCTGCTCATCTACCTGACCTCGGCCGACGGCAAGTATTATATGGCCCGCAGCCGGGATTGCTCCGGCTGGCTGCCGGTGGAAGACGTGGCGCTCTGCGCCGATAAGGCCGAATGGCTCTCCGCCTGGGATCTGCCGCAGCAGCAGCTTCTGGTGGTCTACGGCAATAAGGTCTACACCGACGCTTCCAATTCCGCGCCCGAGACGGCCAGGCGTATGCTGACCCAGGGCACGGCGCTGGAGCTGGTAAACGATCTGCCGGTGGATCATCTGGTGAACAACCGCTCCGCCTACCATAATTACGTGGTCTATCTGCCGGTGCGCGAGGCCGACGGCAGTTATGCCAAGCAAATGGCCCTGCTGCCCGAGACGGCCCAGGTCAGCGTAGGTTATCTGCCCCTGACGTATGAGAATATTGCGAAGGTCTCCTTGTGCGCGCTGGGCGACGCCTACGGTTGGGGCGGCATGCTGGACGTGGAGGATTGCTCCGGCATGGTGCGCACGGTCTATTCCTGCTTCGGGCTGCACATCGGCCGCAACGGCAACTGGCAATGGGAGATGAACATGGCCAAGATAGTTATGACCAATATGTCGGCGGAGGAAAAATGCTATGTGCTGGACAATCTGCCTCTGGGCGCGGCTCTCTGTTTCCCCGGGCATGAGATGATCTATCTGGGCAAGGTGGACGGCGATTATTACGTGGTGAGCACCGTGGGCAGCATTATGAGCCCCAACACCGGCAAGCTGCTGCGCACCCGCGACGTGATGATCAACCGGCTGGACGTGAAACGGGCCAGCGGCATGACGTGGCTGGGCGCGCTGGACAAAGCCTTTATGCCCTGCTATGCCCAGCTGCCGGGTAAGACGTATAACTTCCCGGCGCTCAAGTGGTATCACGACGGCGTGGCCTGGTGCCTGGCGGAAAATATCCTGCCCGCTTTGGATATCGACGGCACTTTCGGCGTCGGGCAGCCCGCCACGCGCGGCGATCTGGTGCAGGCGCTGTGGGCTATGGCCGGCAAGCCGGCGACGGGTATCCTCTATACGTATGAGGATATCCCAGAAAACGACGCGCTGCGGCAGGCCGTCACCTGGGCGGCGGAGGCGCGCGTCATGCAGGGCCTTTCCGACCGTGCCTTCGCGCCGGAGCAGGAGCTGACTCTTAAAGACGTCGTGCTTGCTTTGTATCGCGTCACGCAAAACCAGGCGGTCGCCAACGGGGCCGCCCCGGCCGTCTGGCGGGACGATAATGAAGAGACAGTTTCCGCTTTCCGTTGGGCGGTTACGGGCCCTTTCTTGGCAAACGGCGGCGACTCCCGCGAGACGATCACCCGCGAGCGGCTGGCCGCATTCCTCTGGCGCTACAACGATCTGTATGCGCCCGCCCCGGCAGAGCCGGCGGCATAACCGAAAATCATATACGAAGCCCCGGTTCAGCTTTTGGCCGGGGCTTTTTTCTGCGCCTTAGCGCCGGGTCTGTCAACGCCTGGCCGTGGGCGGCATAAAATACGAATGGAGGGATATCAACAAAAGACGCATATTGGCTGCGGGCCAGGCCGCGGCCTCTTGCGACGTTGCCCGCAAAGGGCAGACCCGCCTGTGCGGGGCACATAGCATGGGGGCTGCGGCGTAAGCTTCGGCAGCCCGGCCGCCAAGTTCGTTCTCGGTTTGTAATGGCAAAGGAGAGGATGAAAATGGCGAAAATCAAAAGGCTTTTGGTCATGTTATTGGCCGCTGCGCTGCTGGCAGGCTTGGCGGGCGACGCGGCGCAGGCGGCGGAGGAGGAAGTTTGGGACGGTCATTTCACGCTCAAGGTTTACGGCGTGGCGGCGGACGTCTGGGTGGACCTGCCGTCTGCGGGCAAGGTGAAGCTGGGCGACCCGAACCTGCACGTGGGCGAGCCGCCATACGCCGACGTCAGCGCCTGCGTGGCGGAATGGCCGGATCTCAGCACGATGAGCTACGACGGCAGGGAGTATCAGTTGATCGACCACGTCAAAAATATTGCCAAACCCGGCAATTATTTCACCGTCGCCTGGGATAGGGTGTACGCCGTGGACGCAGACGGCGAGCCGGGCGGCAGCTATTGGCGCGTGGAAGGCACCGCGAAGATCTTCACAGACGTAGAGTTCGCCCCGGTCTTTCTTTACGTCAGCACGCCGGAGCAGCCGGAAGCAGCGCAGCCGGCGGGCTACGTTATGACGCCGTTTCTGCCGCGTTATTCGCTGGACGCGCTGCCGCCGGGGACGGACGTTTCCGACGTTATGCTGGGCGGCATAGTCTCCTGCCTGGAGCTGGCGCAGACGGCGGTGGAGCGCGGCTGCGAGCGCTTTGCCGGCGTGGCTGTCGAGCTTGGCGGGGTCGAGTGGGGGCGGCTCACCGTTGGGGAGGCGCGCGGCGTTAAGATCTGGCGCTTGAACGGCGCTATCCCCACGCATACCGTGACGTTTGCGGCGGGCGGCGACGGCCCGCTCTGGACGGAAACGGTCGCCGCCAATACGCCCGTCGCCCCTCCGGCCGAGCCGGAACGCGGCTTCCCCTACGTGTTCGACGGCTGGTATCTGGCGGACGCGCCCTACGATTTCAGCGCGCCTGTTACCGCCGATATCACGCTGACCGCGCATTGGCGCGTTGATATTAAGGCGGACGACCCCGATCCCGATATGGGCGTTAAGACGTATGGCGTGACGTATCAATGGAGCGGCGAGCCGCCGGCGGAGGCGGCGCTGCCGGCGGGCGGGCTCTATACGCAGGATACGGCGGTGCCGCTGCCGGAGATCCCCGCCGTCTATGGCTATAGCTTCCGCGGCTGGCGCGTAGCCGGCGCGGACGGCGCGGCGATACCGGCGGAAGGCGGCTTTTTCCAAATGCCGGCGGGCGACGTGACCGTTACGGGCGAGTGGAGCAGAGAACCTGCGCCAGACTCCGGCAGAGACTCCGGCGGCGGCGGTGAACCTGCTCCCGGCAGAGAGGTTGGCGGCAGTGCTGACGGCAGTGCTGAGCCAGACCTCGGCAAAGAGGTTGGCGGCAGTGATGAATCTGACCCCGGCAGAGAGGATGGCGGCAGCGGTGAACCAGACCCCGGCGGAGACGCTGACGGTGGCGCTGACAGCGGTGAGGCTGACCTCGATAGCGGCGGTGATAAGTCTGAACCCGGCATAGACGCTGGCGGCAGTGGTGAGCCTGATCTCAATAATGGTGGTGAGCTGGACGACGTGCCGGATACCGGGGATAACGGCGCAGCGGCTCTTTGGGCTGTGTTGGCGCTGTTCTCCGGCCTGGGCTTGGCAGCGCAGCTGGCGGCCGGCCGTCAAAAACGCAACTGAAGGCAAAAGATACCCGGCGGAGAGTGATCTCCGCCGGGTATCTTTTGCGGGCGGGCAGATCGGCCGGGCGTATTGCTTTTGGGGCGGTTGTTGGGGTATAATATAAAAAATAGCCAAAGCCAGTAGTTTCAATGAGTTTTGATATTCCGTTGATAAATGTTGCTTATAACAAAGCAAACAAAAAAGTATAGACATTGAAAGGAAATAAATATATGTTTTATGTGCAGTCCTATATCTCGAATGTTTCGTTTCCAACAACACTTGAAGAATTATATGAATATGCAAGATCGTTCAATCTTGAAATGCTCCTTGGGTGTGATTTTGACAGAATGGAAGATGGTTATGAAGAGAGAACAAACTTATGGACTGCGCCAAAATGGTGCAAGAAGGGCGACGTTGTGTTTTTTATGCACGCAAAGACAGCTGGTCAAAAAATATCTTGTTTAAGGAATCTACTTTTGTCCGAACGCTCGAATTGTACAAACGATCAATTTTGGCTTATGATGAACGCACTTATTCGTGCAAAAAAATTATATAAAATATACGGTGGCAAGATATTTGCAATCGGCAGGATTTCTGGTGAATTAGAATATCTGCCACATGATGAGGAGTATAAATACCATTGGAAAAGCAGTATATACGCACCACTTGACTCCATTTTTCTTTTAGAAACTCCAATAGATATATCGGAATTCAACCAAAAAATTACTGTATCGCGGCAGAGCAGCATTACACCATTGTTTGGTGATGATTTTGAATTTATCAAAAAATTGATACTTTCAAAAAATTCTATTGTCGAGGATTATCTTCTAAATTCGGTTGCGGAGCCTATGCCGCTGTCAAAAATAAACGATGACAACTGGATAACAGTCGTGAACAAGTATAGAAGGAGTTTTTTCCTTGAAATTCAGTTTAGAACATTTTACGTAAACAGACTTCTGAAATATCTTGGCGATATAAAAACTATTTACAAAGAATGTCCGTGCAAAAAGGAACAGGCACCAAGTACAACGTTTGTCGATAATGTCATCAAACTAAACGATAAATATCTACCTGTCGAAATAAAGTTATCCGTTTCTGCAGAGCGAAATATATCTGCACAATTGAAATCATATTGCGGATTAAATATACTGATGTTGGACAATGGACGTGACGTGCATGATTGTGTTTACAGCAACAATGTATTGGTCATAGACACGGAAAGCATCTACATATACAATGACATAGATGAGTCTATGGATAAAGTGTACGATCTTGATGATATACAATCATACGAAGATATTTCTGTTCTAAGAAACGTAATAATTGAAGAATTGCAGGCTCGAAACATATAATATCCAAACTAAGGGAAAATGTTAGTTTAAGTATACTTAAAACTTGTCAAATAAAAGAACAGGTGATGTTTTTATGCACTACATGGCGCGCTATCTCTCGCCGCTGGGCGAGATCATACTGACGGCGGACGAGCAGGGGCTGACGGGGCTGGGGTTTGCGGATAAGCTGCCCCCGGCCGGCGCGGCAACGGCAGCCTCGCCGTATCTGACGGCGGCGGCACGCTGGCTGGACGCTTATTTTGCCGGGGAGCGGCCGGAGGAGCGGCCCAGGCTGCATATGCTCGGCACGCCGTTCCAGCTGGAGGTCTGGCGGGAGCTTTTGACCATTCCCTACGGCCAAACTATCACTTATGGCGAGATCGCGGCGCGGCTGGCCAAACGGCGCGGCATACCGCGTTTTGCCGCGCAGGCGGTGGGCGGCGCGGTCGGGCGCAACCCGGTCGGCATCATCGTGCCGTGCCACCGCGTGATGGGCGCGGCCGGCAATTTGACGGGTTTTGGCGGCGGCATCGAGCGGAAGGCCGCGCTGTTGCGGCTGGAGGGGGCGTGGCAGGCGGATTTTCACCTGCCGCCGGAGAAAAAGCCCAAACAAAAGCGCTGAACAGGCGGCCCGCGGCCGTCTGTTTTTATGTGTGCGTGTATACATGCGGCCAAAGCCTTGACTTCCGCCCGGCCAAAATGCTTTAATAGTATATAACATTTTGACGGGAGGATCAAACATGGCCGAAAAGAGGCTTTTTTGCCCGGAAGATACGATAATCGCGGCGGCCGAGCGCTTCGGCACGCCCTTTCATTTATATGACGAGCGGGGCATACGCCGGCAGGTGCGGGAGCTGCAGGCGGCGTTTAACTGGGCGCCGGCTTTCCGCGAGCATTACGCGGTGAAGGCTCTGCCCAACCCGTATATTCTGGAGATCATGCGCGATGAGGGCGCGGGGGCGGATTGCAGCTCTTACGCCGAGCTTTTGCTGGCCGAGGCCGTGGGTATGCGCGGGCCGGAGATCTGCTTTACCTCCAACGAGACGCCGGCGGCGGAGTTCGCCAAGGCGCTGGCGCTGGGCGCGACGCTCAATCTGGACGATTTTTCGCATATCGCCTATCTGGAGGAAAACTGCGGCCTGCCGGAGCTTATCTCCTTTCGTTATAACCCCGGCGCGGCGCGCGAGGGCGGCAACGCGATCATCGGCAAGCCCGAGGAGGCCAAATACGGCATGACGCGCGAGCAGCTGCTGCGCGCGGTGGAGGTCTGCCGGGCCAAGGGCGTTAAGCGCTTCGGGCTGCACACGATGGTGGTATCCAAC
>CANQSW010000010.1 GCA_947626615.1 uncultured Peptococcaceae bacterium
CCGAGACCAGCCCTTCGGAGAGACTGGAGGCAAGATTCTGGTTGACGAAAAGATTGAACTGACTGGCCGCCAGCCCGATAAACACCGGCACGATCAGCAGCAGCAGCTCGCGCACGCCGGGGTGGCGCAGATCGAAGCTGAACGTGTAGCGCACGCCCAGCCGCAAAATGGCGACGAACTGCACCAGAAAGTTCAGCATGGCGCCCAGCACCACGCCGACCGAAAAGCCCGCGATGCCGTAGCCGGGGAAAATGCGCTCTATCGGCGCGGCCAGCAGCAGGCCGCCCAGAATAATGCCGAGATTATACAGCACCGAGCCTATGGCCGGCGCGGTGAAATTTTTATAGGATTGCAAAATGCCGGTGCTGATACCTGACAGGCACATGAAGATGACCTGGAAAAACATGATGCGCGTCAGGTTCACCGTCATTTCCTTGGTGGCGGCGTCGAAGCCGGGAACCAGCACCTGCACCAGCTGGGGCGCAAACACCATACCCACAGCCACGCCAAGAGCCAGCAACAGCATGATCCAGTTGAAGATGATGCTTAAAACGCGCCAGCCTTCTTCCTCCTGATTGCGGGCCAGATAGCCGGAAAATACCGGGATAAAGGCGGAGGAAAGCGCGCCGCCCACCAGTATCATATAGAGAAAATCCGGGATAGAAAAGGCGGCGTTATATGTGTCGGTCAGCTCATTTTGGCCAAACTTGGCAAAAATCAGCACGTCGCGCAGATAACCCAGAATACGGGAAGCGATCGTCGTGAGCATCAGCACGTTGGCCGCGGCCAAAAGCTGCGCGCCCCGGCCGGCTTTTTCTTCCGTCAAATGACGCCCTCCTCCCAAACAATAATATTCTAGGTTATATTTTAACACAAACGGCAGATAAAACAAACACCTCCGGCCGAAAAATTTGCAAAAAAAACGGCGGGAACAAAAAACGCGGCCAAATTTGCCGCCGCCCGCCGCGCTCATTCCCCCGCCAAAACAGCCGCCAGCACGTCGGCCAACAGCCGGGCGGCATACTCCACCTCGTCCAGCGTGTTCTCCGTCGTGCCCATTTCCACCAGTATCGCACGCTCGGATACGTGCTGATTATAGCGCCCCGTCTGCACGGATACGCGCCGGAGCAGGCCGGGATAAAGCTCGTTCATCTTGTCTGCGATGCTCTGCATAAAAGCCTCGTTCTGCCGCCAGTTAGGGTGTTCGTAGCGTTTATCGCTGCCCACCACCAGCATGATCCGGGCGGCGTTTTTGCCGTTGATCACGGTATAGGAATTCTCTCTGCTCACCCCGGCGTCGCGGTGCATATCTATCAGCACGTCCAGGTTTGGATATGCCGCCAGCAGGCGCTCGGCCGTTTGCAGCGAATTAGCATAGGAACGGTTCCAATCCGGCCAGTCGTGTATAGTCTCGTCCACAAAAGCGCCGACGCCATAATCCCGCAGCCTTGCCGCCAGCGCGTTTGAAGCCGCGTATACCCCGCCCAGCTCGCCGTATACCTTGGGCGCGCCGGAATAGGCGGTGTAGCTTTCCGAGCTGTGCGTGGAATATATCGCCACCCGAACTTCCGCCGCCGCCTCGGCCAGCTCGTCCTGATAACGCTGCCAGAAAGCGAGGCCCTCGCTGTCCGGCGTAAGATTCCGGGGCCACTTTGCGCCCGCCCCCTCCGGTCCTGCCCCGCCCGTGCAGCCGGCCTTATAAAGCAGCAGCGCCGCCAGCAGGGCCAGCAGCAGCCCGGCCAGCCTGCGGCTCGCCCTTACGCCGCCTGGTTTTTGCCTCATATGCCGATCACTCCTCCCCAATGCTTATGCCGGGGGCGAAGGCTTTATGCGGCGCAGCGTTTACGGCAAAAAACCCGCAAAAAAATAGCAACTTGCTCTTGCAATTTGCTTTTTGTTATGCTACAATAAATTGGTCTAAATGCAGACAATATCTGTGCTGACAATTTTTTGAAAATATATCACTACTTTATCGGAGGTGAAACTGGAATGGCCAACATCAAATCCGCCAAAAAGCGCGTGCTGGTTGCGGAGGCCCGCCGCGTGAAGAACGCCGCCGAGCGCTCCAAGATCAAGACCGCTTTGAAGAAGTATGAGACTGCTCTGGAGGGCGCTGCTGCCGACAAGGAGGAAACTCAGAAGCTGCTGGTCGACGTCATCAGCCTGCTGGATAAGGCTGCCCGCACCAATCTTATTCATAAGAACGCGGCTGCCCGCAAAAAATCCCGCCTGATGCACAAGTTCAACAAAAAATTTGCCGCTTAAAGCCGGCTGATAAAATTTAAGCGCTCTGCCTTTGGCAGAGCGCTTTTTGATTTTGTTATTCGGCTTATTCGGCCGCTTTCACGGCGGCGGCCACGCGCTCGCCCATTTCGGAGCAGGTGACCTTCGTCATGCCGTCGCTGTAAATATCCGCGGTGCGGATACCCTCGTTCAGCACGCGGTCAACGGCGGCCTCCACCGCGTCGCTCTCCGCGTCCATATCGAAGGAATATTTCAGCATCATGGCAGCGGAAAGTATCGTGCCGATAGGGTTGGCGATATTCTGCCCCGCGATATCCGGCGCCGAGCCGTGTATCGGCTCATACATGCCGACCGTCGTTTCGCCCAGGCTGGAGGACGGTATCATGCCGATAGAGCCGGTGATCATACTGGCCTCGTCGGAAAGGATATCGCCAAACATATTCTCCGTTACCACCACGTCGAACTGCGAGGGGTCTTTCACCAGCTGCATGGCGGTGTTGTCCACCAGCATATAGTCGTAATCCACCTCCGGATACTGCTCGGCTATCTTATAGCCCAGCTCGCGCCAGAGCTTGGAGGTATCCAGCACGTTGGCCTTGTCGATCATTGTCACCTTGCGGCGGCGTTTCAGCGACATATTGAACGCGATGCGCAGCAGGCGCTCGATCTCGTGTTCGGTGTAGCTCATCACGTCGGTGGCCTTCTTCTCGCCGTCTATCACTTCGGTCTTATGCTCGCCGAAATAAACGCCCCCGATAAGCTCGCGCACGATCACCAGATCTATGCCGCGCGCCACGATCTCCGGCTTCAGCGGCGACGCGAACGCCAGCTGCGGGAACAGCCGCGCCGGGCGCACGTTGGAATACAGCCCCATAGCGGCGCGCAGACCCAAAAGACCGCGTTCCGGGCGGATATCACCGGGCAGCTTATCCCATTTATAGCCGCCGATAGCGCCCAGCAGCACGCTGTCGCTGGCCAGGCATTTGGCAATGGCCTCGTCCGTCAGCGGCACGCCGTATTTATCAATGGAGCAGCCGCCCATATCCACGTCGATGTAGTTGAATTTGTGGCCGAAGCGCGCCGCCACGGCGTCCAGCACGTCAAGCGAAGCGTTTACGATCTCCGGCCCGATGCCGTCGCCGCGAATGACCGCAATATTTTTTTCCATGTTAAACTCTCCCCCGCAGATTTATTTTAAGGAATTGAGATAATTGAGCCAGCCGCCCTTGGCGATGATGTTCTGAATGAACTCCGGGAAGGGCTGCGTCTGGTATTCTTCGCCTTTGGTCAAGTTCTTGATAACACCCTTAGCAAAATCTATCTCCAGTTCGTCGTTGGCCGCGATACGGTCGGTCTCCTCACACTCCAAGATCGGCAGGCCAACGTTGATCGAGTTGCGATAGAAAATGCGGGCGAAGCTCTTGGCGACGACGCAGGAAATGCCGCTGGCTTTGATAGCGATAGGCGCGTGTTCGCGCGAAGAGCCGCAGCCGAAATTATAGCCGCCCACGATGATATCGCCGGGCTTGACGCGCTTGACGAAATCGGCGTCGATATCGGCCATACAATGGCTGGCCAGCTCTTTATGGTCGGCGGTGTTCAGATAACGCGCCGGGATTATCACGTCGGTGTCGACGTTATCGGCATATTTATGGACTAGACCCTTGCTGATCATTGCATAACCTCCTCCGGTGCGGAAATTCGGCCGGTGACGGCGCTGGCCGCCGCCACGGCTGGGCTGGCCAGATAGACCTCGGAGCCGGTGTGGCCCATGCGGCCGACAAAGTTGCGGTTGGTGGTGGCGACGCAGCGTTCGCCGTCCGCCAAAATGCCCATATAACCGCCAAGGCACGGCCCGCAGGTGGGCGTGCTGACGGCGCAGCCGGCGTCAAGGAAGATATCTATGTAGCCGAGCTGTATGCACTGCTTGTAGATGAGCTGCGTGGCCGGGATAATGATAGCGCGCACGCCCTTGGCCACCTTTTTGCCTTTAAGTATCTGCGCGGCCTGGGCCATATCGCTAAGGCGCCCGTTGGTGCAGGAGCCGATGACCACCTGATCTATTTTGATGTCCCCCACCTCGTCGATAGTTTTGGTGTTCTCCGGCAGGTGCGGGAAGGCCACGGTGGGTTTGATCTGGCCAAGGTCTATCTCATAGACGGCGGCATAGGCCGCGTCCGGGTCGGCCATATAGACGCGGGGCGCTTTGACCTCGCGTTCCTTCAGGTATTTGAGGGTGACATCGTCCACCTCGAAGATACCGTTTTTGCCGCCCGCCTCTATCGCCATGTTGGCCATGCAGAGGCGGTCGTCGATAGATAACTCAGCGAGGCCCGGGCCGGTGAACTCCATGGACTTATACAGAGCGCCGTCCACGCCGATCAGGCCGATGATGTGCAGGATAACGTCCTTGCCGCTGACGTAGGGGCTCTTTTTGCCGGTCATAACGATTTTCAGCGCCTCCGGCACCTTGAACCACGCCTTGCCCTTGGCCATGCCGGCGGCCAGATCGGTGCTGCCCACGCCGGTGGAAAACGCGCCCAGAGCGCCGTAGGTGCAGGTGTGCGAATCCGCGCCGATGACCAGCTCGCCCGCCGTCACCAGACCTTTTTCCGGCAGCAGAGCGTGCTCCACGCCCATGCAGCCGACGTCGTAAAAATGCGTGATATCGTATTTGTTGGCAAACTCGCGGCATTGTTTGGACTGCTCCGCCGCCTTGATATCCTTGTTCGGCACGAAGTGATCCATAACGAGCGCGATCTTGTCTTTATCAAAAACGCTGTCAAAACCGGCCTTTTCAAACTCGTTCACCGCCACGGGCGTGGTGATGTCGTTGCCAAGGCAAAGGTCGAGGTCGGCCATGATCAGCTGCCCGGGCTTAACGCTCTCCAGCCCGGCGTGCGCGGCCAGTATCTTCTGGCTCATTGTCATTCCCATAAAACACACCCCTTTATCTCATGCTTGGGTATAGAGCTTGTTCACGGCGCTTAAAAGGGCCTTCATCGAAGCGTCGATGATATCGTTGTCGATGCCCGCGCCCCAATAGACCTTTTTATCGTCGCCGTAGACGCCGACGTAAGCGATAGCCTGCGAATTAGAGCCGGTGTTCAGCGAATGTTCCTCATAAGTGAGGACGTGCAGGTCGATATCCAAAAGCTGCTTCATCGCTTTGGTGACGGCGTTCAGGCGGCCGTTGCCGCTGGTTTGTATGCGGGTGGTCTGGCCGTCGCGCTTCAGCTCGATATCGGCGAACATGATATCCTTTTGATCGGAGAAGCTGTATTTGCCGAAGCTGAGCGGCGCGTCGATGTTCACGTAATGCGTCAGGAAGATATCGCGGATCTCCTCGTGCGAAAGCTCCTTATGCAGGTGATCGGAAACGCCCTTGACCGCATAGCCAAAATCCTCGCGCATGACCTGCGGCATATTGAAGCCGTATTTGGTCTGCATCAGATAGCCGATACCGCCCTTGCCGCTCTGGCTGTTGATGCGGATAACGTCGGATTCGTATTCGCGGTTAACGTCGTGTGGGTCAAGCGGCAGATACGGCACGGACCAGCCGTAGAGGTGATTTTCCTCGTGATATTTCATGCCCTTGGCGATAGCGTCCTGGTGCGAGCCGGAGAACGCGGCGAAGACCAGCCGGCCGCTGTAGGGCTGGCGCTCATAGACGTGCATGCGCGTCACCTTTTCGTAAACGCGGGTTATGGCCGGGATATCGCTGAAATCAAGCTGGGGGTCCACCCCGTGGCAGAACATATTCATCGCCAGCACCACGATATCCACGTTGCCGGTGCGCTCGCCGTTGCCAAAAAGCGTGCCTTCGATACGGTCGGCCCCGGCCAGCATACCCAGCTCGGAATCGGCCACGCCGCAGCCGCGGTCGTTATGCGGGTGCAGCGAAAGTATCACGTTATCGCGATATTTCAGGTTGTCGTTCATGTATTCGATCTGGCTGGCGTAGACGTGCGGCAGGCTCATCTCCACCGTGGCCGGCAGGTTGATGATAACGGGCTTTTCCTTGGTGGGCTGCCAGATATCCAGCACGGCGTTGCAGATCTCCAGCGCAAATTCCATTTCCGTGCCGGTGAAGCTCTCCGGCGAATACTCAAAACGGATATTGCCGGGCATATCGGCGGCGTACTTTTTGATCAGCTCCGCGCCGTCGGTGGCAATTTTGACGATCTCCGGCTTCTCCATGCGGAACACCTGCTCGCGCTGCGCCTTGCTGGTGGAATTATAAAGATGTACGATAGCGTTTTTCGCGCCCTGAATGGCCTCGAACGTCTTTTTGATGATATGTTCGCGGCTCTGCGTCAAAACCTGCAGCGTCACGTCGTCCGGCACGAGATCCTGTTCGATCAGAGTGCGCAGGAACTCGTATTCCGTCTCGCTGGCGGCCGGGAAGCCGACTTCTATCTCCTTGAAACCGATACGCACCAGATGCTGGAAAAACTCCAGCTTTTCTTCCAGGCTCATCGGCACGATCAGGCTCTGGTTGCCGTCGCGCAGGTCCACGCTGCACCAGACGGGAGCGTGGTCGATATACTCCTTTTTGGCCCATTTCAGCTCGTTTACGGGCGGCATGAAATAGCCTCTTTCATAACGGTCGTAATGTTTCATGGCTTATCCTCCTTTTTCTTATGTTCGATCCCGCGCCGGCGGGATTTACGGTCGCTACAAATGCGGTTAATTATTAAATTATAGCCGCATAATGCCGGGTTTGTCAACTAAATAGAAGCGATTTGGCGGCCGATTTTGCAAATTTCGCCCGTTTTCTGCCAGTTATTTCTTATAAATATACCGCAAGGCGGCGGCGCGGGCAGCGGTACAGGCCAAGGGCGGCGAAACTTGCCGCAAAATACGCCCCGGATATCGCCGTTTTTGGCAATTTGCGGCAAAGGAGCGGGCCGTCTGCCAAAAGCTGCCGGCAGCGCCTGGCATTACCATTGCTTTTGCCGCCAGCAGCGGGCTATACTGGAAAAAAAGTTAAAGGAGTGATACCCATGAAAAAATTATGGCGAAATGGCAGCATGACGGCGATACTGACGCTGGCTCTGGCCTTGCTCTTTGGCGGCACGGCGCTCGCCTACTCTTACCCCTACCCCCAGACGGAAAACTGGTGGAACTACGGCTGGTATTACGGCGGGCAGAACGACGCCGCCGCCAAGCCCAGCGTCAACACGCAGAGCAACGACGACTTCTGGCAGGAGATCATGGCCAAGATCGGCGGCGGCGAAAAACAGGCGGCAGCCGCGCCCACCCAGCCCAACGCCGGCACGACTAAGCCCGCACAGCCCGGCAGCAACACGACTGCAAACGGCAGCGGCAGCGCGGCCAAGCCGGGGACGAACGACGACGCCAACAGCTCCTACGTCGAGCAGGTGGCCAAGCTGGTGAACCAGGAGCGCGCCAAAAACGGCCTCTCCCAGCTGACGCTGGACAGCCAGCTTTGCGCCGCGGCGGAAGTTCGCGCCAGAGAGGCCGCGCAGAGCTTCTCGCACACCCGGCCGAACGGCTCCTCCTGCTTTACGGCGCTGCGGGAGGCTGGTATCAGCTATCGGGGCGCAGGTGAAAACATCGCCTACGGCCAGCGCACGCCGGCAGCCGTTATGCAGGATTGGCTGAATTCCCCCGGACATCGCGCCAACATACTGAAGGCCAGCTACACAAAGATCGGCGTGGGCTACGTCGTGATCGGCGGCGTGCCGTATTGGTCGCAGTTCTTTACGTATTGAAACGGCGTTTTGTGATAGCTTCATTTTCTTTCTCTTTCAGCCAAAGGGGGTCTGCCGCGCGCAGGCCCCCGCTTTTTTGGCCTGTTAGCGGTTATTTTTATATGCCGGCCGCGAATATTTTTGAAATCATACCACAGGGGAGTTGACTTGCGCCGAAAAATAATGTATAATATCTTTATCGTGTTAATAAAGTGAATCAGGTGGCGGACGATTCTTTCTCCGTAGAGAACAATGGCGTTCTCGTCCTACGAAGCTAGATTCGTTGCGCCCTTTTTCTTTATACTGCCGAAAAACGGCGGCAAGGAGGTCATAGCCTTGATCAAGCTGGTAAACGTAAATAAATCATTTGGCAATCTGCACGTCTTAAAAGACGTCAATTTGGAGGTGGCCGAGGGCGAGAAGCTCGTCATCATCGGCCCGTCCGGCAGCGGCAAAAGCACGACGGTGCGCTGCATGAATTTTCTGGAAGAGCCTACCTCCGGCGAGGTCTACATAAACGGCACGCAGCTGACGCATAAAAACAAGATTGAGATCATCAGGAATTCCACGGCGATGGTGTTCCAGCAGTTCAATCTGTATCCGCACAAGACCGTGCTGCAGAACCTGACGCTGGCCCCTATCAAGCTGCAAAAGGTGCCGAAAGCCGAGGCCGAGGAGCTGGCCTATAAATATCTGGATATCGTGGGCCTGCGCGAAAAGGCCGGCGTTTATCCCTCCACCCTCTCCGGCGGCCAGCAGCAGCGCGTGGCCATTGCCCGGGCGCTCTGCTCCCGCGCCAAGATCATTTTGTTCGACGAGCCGACCTCCGCGCTCGACCCTGAGACCGTGCAGGAAGTTCTCGACGTTATGATCAAGCTTTCGCAGGAGAACATCACAATGGTGGTGGTGACGCACGAAATGGGCTTTGCCCGCCAGGTGGCGGATCGCGTCATCTTCATGGACGACGGGCGAATTTTGGAGGAAGGCACGCCGGAGCATTTCTTCGAGAACCCGACGCACGAGCGCACCAAAGCCTTCCTGAGCAAGATATTGAAATAAACCCAAAACCGCTTGTAACGGCTGTGGCCGTGCAGGAATATATTTTAACTTTTGGAAAGGGGAAAGAAAGTTATGAAAAAATTGTTAGCTCTGCTCTTATCCGTGACCATGCTGTTTGCCTTGGCTGCCTGCGGCGGCGGCGACGACTCGGCCTCGACCGGGCGTACGCCTGGCGATATCGCCGCCGACGGCGTGCTGAAAGTTGGCGTTAAGACCGACGTTCCCGGCTTCGGCCTGCTGGACACCGTCGACAACACCTACTCCGGCATTGAGATCGATCTGTCCTACAAGATCGCCGAAGAACTGGGCATCGACAAAGTTGAATTCACGCCTGTTACCGCCGCCACCCGCGGCCAGCTGCTGGATTCCGGCGACATCGACATGGTAGCCGCCACCTTCACTATCACCGACGAACGTAAACAGAGCTGGAACTTCACCACTCCGTACTACATCGACGCAGTTTCTCTGCTGGTGAAGAAGGACAGCGGTATTGAAGGTATTGCCGACCTGGCCGACAAAGTGATCGGCGTATCCACCGGCTCCACCTCCATGCAGGCTCTGATCGCCGCCGCGGCCGATCAGGAAGTTACCCTGACCGACGACAACTTCTCCGAATTCGCTACTTATCCGGAGATCAAGGCCGCTCTGGACTCCGGCCGTGTTGACGCCTTCTGCGTCGACGGCTCTATCCTGGCCGGCTACGTTGACGACACCAACCATATTCTGGAGAGCGTCCGCTTCTCCCCGCAGGAATATGGTCTTGCCACCAAGAAGGACAACACCGAGTGGGCCGAATATCTGGAAAATCTGATCACCGGCTGGCTGGAAGACGGCACTATCGCTCAGATCGTTGCTGATAACGGCGTAGTCGCTTCTTTTGAAGCTGAATAATTTATCAAATATCGAAGCGGGAGGTTCGCCTCCCCTTCGTCAGCAGCGCCCCGGCCAAGCCCCGGACGCTGCTGACGGAGCTTTTATCCTACCTCAGACGCGGCTCATCAAGGAGGTAAGCGTTTAATGATAAAACAGATATCGGAACTTTGGCGCTGGCAGGTGCTGTGGGCGGATTGGCCCAAATTTGCCGTGGCCTTTTTGAAGACGCTGGAGATCGCCTTTTTCGCTCTGGCGCTGGCTCTCTGCCTCGGCGTTATCTTCGGCCTGATGTCCACCTCGCATAACCGGCTGCTGCGCGGTATTGCCCGCGTGTACGTGGAATTTTTCCAGAACACGCCGCTGGCCATTCAGGTATTCTTCGTCTTTTTCGCCCTGCCCTATGCCGGCATCACCTTATCCAAGGTGACTATCGGCATACTCTGCGTGGGCACGTATACCGGCGCTTATATGTCCGAGGCGGTGCGAGCCGGCATCGGCAGTATCCCGAAAGGCCAGTTTGAGGCGGCGCAAAGCCAGGGCTTCACCTACATACAGACGATGGCTCTCATTATCCTGCCGCAGACGATCAAGATCATTCTGCCGCCGATGGTCAACCAGATGGTGAACCTGGTGAAAAATACCTCTATCGTCACGATGATCGCCGGCGGCGACCTGATGTATCGCGCCAACGCGTTTGCCACCAACGGCACGATGAGCTACGGCCCGTCGTATCTGGTGTGCGGCATTTTGTATTTTATCCTCTGCTTCCCGCTCACCCGCTGGGCGCGCCGCTATGAGGATCGCCTGAAGCAGCGCGACGTGCAGACCAATCTGGAAATCGAAAAGATGGAGGAGGAATTAGTATGACAGCATTTGCTTCGATCTTCACCTCCGCCAATCTGCGGTATATTATGATCGGCTTCGGCATGACGATCAAGATCGCTGCCGTCAGTATCCTGCTTTCGATCATCATCGGCACGGTGCTGGGGCTTATCCGCAACTACGACAAATTTATCCTGAAGTATATCACCGGCTTTTATATCGAAGTTTTCCGCAACACGCCGAACCTGCTGTGGGTGTTCGTCTGCTACATCGCGGCGCCGTTCAATTCGGTCTTTCAGCGCGTCTGCTGCGCTTACGTGCTGTTCACCTCGGCCATGATGGCGGAGATCGTGCGCGGCGGCCTGAACTCGATACCCAAGGGCCAATTCGAGGCGGCCGCCAGCCAGGGCTTCACGTTTATCGGCACGCTCTGGTACATCGTTATCCCGCAGTGCTTCCGCCGCATCATCCCCACGATGATGAGCCAGGTCATCACCGTGATCAAAGACACCTCGTTCTGCGCGCAGGTGGCCGTGGGCGAGCTGCTGTTCAACACCAAGGATTTGATGTCTAAGCTCTACACCTACACCGGCCACCCCATCACGTTTGGCGAGATGTGCCTGCTGTTCGGCTTCGCCGCCTTCCTCTACTTCATTTTGAACTTCACCCTCTCCTGCATCATGCGCTATCTGCAGCATCACCAGGAGCGCGGGCAAGGCGTGGGCCAGAACTAAAAACCTTTGCAACAGAAAAAGCACCCGAAAAACGGGTGCTTTCTTTTATGCTTTTTACGGTATCAGCAAATGCCCTGGGCCAGCATGGCCGCGGCGATCTTCTCGAAGCCGGCGATGTTTGCGCCCAAAACAAAGTTATCCGGGCTGCCGTAGCGGCTGGCCGCATCGGCCGTCTTTTGGTAGATGCCGGTCATGATGCTTTGCAGCCGCCGGTCGACCTCATCGAAAGTCCAAGCGAGCCGGGCGCTGTTTTGGGCCATTTCCAGCGCGGAAGTAGCGACGCCGCCGGCGTTGGCCGCCTTGCCCGGCATGAACACGATGCCCTTGGCTAGAGCATAATCCGTCGCCTCGCGAGTGGTGGGCATATTAGCGCCCTCCGCCACCACGCGGCAGCCGTTGGCGTGCAGCGTCTGCATGTCCTCCAGGTCCAGCTCGTTCTGCGTGGCGCAGGGCAGCGCGATCTCGCAGGGGATCGTCCAGATACTTTTGCCCTCCACGTATTCGGCGTGGCTGATTCTCTCCGCATACTCGCGGATACGACCGCGGCGCACCTCTTTGATCTCTTTCACCACGTTGATGTCGATGCCCTGCGGGTCATAAACGTCAGGCCCTTGGCCTCGGCCTTGGCCGCCGCGTAAATGGCCACGTTGCCGCTGCCGGAGATGACGGCGCACTTGCCCGCCAGCTGCTCGCCGCGGTGACGCAGCAGCTCCTCCAGCATATAGATGAGGCCAAAGCCGGTGGCCTCCGTGCGCACCAGCGAGCCGCCGAACGTGAGCCCCTTGCCCGTCAGCACGCCCTCGTAAAGCCCGGTCAGCCGCTTATACTGGCCGTAAAGATAGCCGATCTCGCGCCCGCCCACGCCGATATCGCCGGCGGGAACGTCGCAGTCCGCCCCGATATATTTGTACAGCTCGGTCATAAAGCTCTGGCAGAACGTCATCACCTCGCGGTCTGACTTGCCCTTCGGGTCAAAATCCGAGCCGCCCTTCGCGCCGCCGATCGGCAGCCCCGTCAGCGAGTTTTTGAATATCTGCTCGAAGCCGAGAAACTTCAAAATACTCTGGTTCACCGAAGGGTGAAAGCGCAGGCCGCCCTTATACGGCCCGATGGCGCTGCTAAACTGGATACGGTAGCCGCGGTTGACGTGCACGGCGTTGTTATCGTCCACCCAGGGCACGCGGAAGCTGACGGCGCGCTCCGGCTCGACCAAACGCTCCAGCAGCGCGGCCTCGCGGTATTTGGCCTCGTTGGCTGCAATGGCCGGCTCTATCGAATCCAACACCTCTTTGACGGCCTGGCAAAACTCCGGCTCATGCGGATTCTTCGCCGTGACCCTCTGATAAATTTCCTGCGTATAAGACATACTCACACCTCTCTCATTCTCTTTGTATCATCATGTTGATAAATAAAGATTCGGCAAGGGTTTGGTTTTATCCTGCCTGAGAGGGAAAAAGTGGCTTGTTTATATTTAAGTATTGTCGGTCATAAAATAGTTAAAAATTGTAATATCAATTGAACCGATATTTAACCACATGCCAAGCCACAGCAGTATTGAATATGCTCTGAATGTTGATAGAAAACTTCTCTTTGTTATGGTTGATTGATAGAACCAGTGCTGCCAGCGTCAGCTAATTGGCCTAGGTGCAATACGTAAGTCTAGACAGATAGAACTTTTTCAGAAACTTCTGAAAGAAGCCATTCCCAACCTTCTTCACGGGAGTATAGCTCTAGAAGACGCCTTTACTAGCTTCTTTGACGCCTAGATATTCTTGAAATTGTCGAGATTAGTCTAAGATGAACTCCTTTATATCATCTAATGTATCCATCTGCAAATCATTTCCACAGCTTGCATGAGAGTGTTCGTTTCTTTCATCATTGACAATATAATGCTGAAATATTCAAATTAGATGTGACATCACCGTCTTTCATTATCAATTTTCAAGAGGATAGACCAATTCTGGTCCCATTCCGAATATTTTGGAAACAAGCCTGAACACATCCACGAAGAAACTTCCCCGTTCCGTAATGACAAATCCCGTCTTCCCGTTTTCATCTTCTTTTTCCATGATATTACCTGTCACCATCTGCTCATTATAGCGCTTTTCAAACTCGCCAGCCTTGTACATAAAGCCTTCAATAAACTCGCCCTCCAATTCTTCCGCAGAGATCACACTGTACGGATCCTGATCATTTACCTCGTCCAGATAACTTAGCAAAAAAACGGATATAGACCTCTCCACAGGCACCGGCCCAACAGAAAAATATCCCAGTGTAAAGCTAAAGAATACCAGCGTCACCACCAGAACATCTTTCCAGTTCAAATCAAGTCTTTTGAATACATTAGCAGCAACAATCGTCAGCACCATCGCTATAATGCTGCATGCCACGATAAAGATGCATCCACGGTAGAAGAACACACCCTTTCTGTTCAACGCCGGGATATGGAATAGGAGAATGAACAGCACCGTGCAAATACAGAAAATCGCCACATACAGCACCATCGTCAAAAGGATCTGCTGCCACTTTTTCATGTTGTTGTTTTTCATAACCATGCCCCCGTTTTATTTCTTGACATATACACTTGTCCTAATATTGTCATGTGTCGACTCAAGCGTATAGTTTTCATCAAAGAAAGTCTGCAATTCATCCGAAACCGACAAATGCATCCGTAAGAGATAAATCCTGTTATATGAGAGCATCTCTTCTTCCGAGAGAGATGCTCCTCTGACGTTTAGGCTGTCGCGCTGTCCCTGCCGGGAGAAATAATATTCGTTGTATGCATCTTGCCAGAATCCTGTAAATAGCACCAGCGTGTCGTCATTGTATATGTAATTACACTCTGTATACACCCAATCGGCAGCCTCCCGAAATGGCTCGGCATATCCCGCTGTTGGGCCACTGATCACACAGTTGATTGCCAGATATATTCCCAACAGCATACTGATACTCAGTTTTACTGTATCCTTCAGACGCTGATTCGTTCTAACTATCTCAACAAGCGAAAATATCCCCTGCTCGATCAGCAGCGCGACCAGAGGGATGAGGAAAAAGAAATATCTGGCAACCCACATCGTCGACTTGGGGCTGATATAATTTCCGTAAATGAACATCATCCCAATCGTCCCCAGGATCATGAACATGCTCATTTGCTGATAAAACCTAGGCCAGGACGTTTGCTTTGATCGACCCCAGATCATTGTAACCAGTGCGCTCACAATGCCAAAAAGGAGCAACCCGTACATAAGGTCGTTACTGCCGGACAGCGTACGCAAGAGGCTGCCCACAAGCTTCAGCGTCGGAATCGGATACCAATTACCTATCGATTCCAGAGTACGGCTCCGCAGCGACGCAAAATATACCAACACAAACCAACTCGCCCCAAGTATGCCCGGCAGCACATACGACCAGATCGCTTTCCGCGAGATACGCTTTTTCAGATACAGAACCACATCCGCTAGAAACAGCAGCCCGCAGGCCAGCATCCCGAAATAGTGAGTCATCGCCAGGCAGCTCATAGCCAAGCTGTAAAAGATCAACCATTTTCCGGCACAATTTTCCTCGTTGCGTCGAATATGGTAATACAGGCATGATGCCATAAAGAGCAGTACAAAACCATAAGGTCTGTACTCGAATGCGGCATATCCCCACACTGTCGTAGAAAAGGCAACAACCAGCGAGAGAAACAGCCCTCCTGACTTCCCGTTCAGTCGCTCTCCGACCAGTCCCATCACGTAGATGAACAGAGTCACTGCAACGATGGGCAAAAGAAGCAGCCAGCGCTGACCGTAGGGCGCGATACCGTACCAAATGGTGGCGCATATCGGAAACAGTGGAGGCGACACGTCTATTGTGTTCAAAAGATCATTGATGGCATTCTTAACACCATACATAGTCGTGCCAACCATCTGCATATCATCCTGCCAAAAAGATTGTGTATCCGCATAATATACCAACAGCCCGAAGGTCACACATGCAATAGCGGCGTAAGAAAGCTTTCCCCAGTTCCTGTTCAGCCACGCTCTGGCCCTCTTCTGGTCATTGAGCGCCCAGCGGGTGATCGCCAGCGCTGCCACGCAGAGTGCTGTCAAAATTATAGCGTAAACTGCCAGTATGCGCACCTGATTCCATATAAGCGCGGAGGTCTCGCTCCGGCCGATTTCTGCAGACACGATTCCGGGAGCCTCTTTATAGGTATCAATAACCTGTGTACCCTGTTCTGTTCGGACCGCTACCTTACCACGCCAAATATCGCCGATAAAATCCGCCGTCCGGCTCCAGCCAACAGGCACCATCACCGTTATGGAGCGGGTCATTCCTTCCGGCTGACGGCTGTCCGTTTCTATACGCCAGCACAGGGCGCCATCACCATACCAAAACCATTTGCCTTCCTCCGGCGCTTCAAGCATGACCTTCTCACCGTCTACCGTAAAGCCACTGAAAAACACCTCTTCTGCCGCAGCCATCTCGTTTTTCTCACCCAAAGCAGTAAGGGATATAGAGTCTTTTAGTGGTGGGATGTATCCCGCCACTATGTTTGCGGCTGCCGCAAACACGCCGACCAATACGATCCACAGAACGCATAGTCGAATGACCGCTGACCGTTCCATCTCCCGTCCAGCTTTCTTACTGTTTTTTCTCTTCAGCCATAGAATGCCGACTGCCATGAATGCCAGCAACATAGTCAATTTTATCATCCGCGTGGTAAAAAGAATCAATGCCATCTCTCCTTGCTTTTATTATTTACGTTCATATACGCGAACTTTCACCTTAGTATTATCTTCTACAAGAGAGAAATACTTATTTAGATTGCTTTTTAACTCATTGCCCATCGTCGCCGCCCCGCCGTACTGAAAATAGAGCTTTTTATATTGTTTCATTTCATCTCCAGATATGCTCCAACCTGACACATTCAGAGGGTCTCTCTTGCCCTGCTTGGAAATGTAATATTCCTGCCATCCTGCTGTCGTTAAATTTCCGCTATTTGTTATGATAAGTGTATTATCACTGAAAATATCGTTAATTTGCTTATATATGTATTCTGATGCTTCCCGATACGGTTGAGAGGAAGTTACCTCCGAAACTGTAGAAACGCATCCGGAATACAATATTATACCTATACACATACACATCACGGTAATCGCGCCGGTGTTGAGCATTCGGATCGACAAACAGCGCTCTATGATCTGTTCTGTAATGTTGGCCATCAGTAGCATTATCTCTGGAAGCATTACAAGAAAATATCTTGCATTAAACATAGCACTTTTTGGATTGATGGCCGTTCCATAAAACACCAGCAGTGATATCACACCAATGATTGTCCAGGAAAAGAATTCTCTATAAAACAACAGCCATTCAGACCCTGAATCTCTTTGAAAAAAAGAAGCAGCAACGCCCGTGCACAACCCAAGGATTAAAAGCAGATACATCGCTTCCGTACCGCCGGAGAGTGTATGCAGCAACGCGATAACATTGGTCAGAGTCGGTTTTGGAGCCCAACTGCCATCATAAGCACCAACAAATCGGAACAAATTTATCACCAAGATGGAACAAACCAGGCCGGGAACCAGATAATTAAATACCGTCTGCCATTTGATCCGTTTTTTCACATATAAATATACATCCGCCAGGAAAAACATCCCACATAGCAGCATACCGAAATAGTGCGTTGTACCCAGGCACAGCAACGCTATGCTATACAAGACGCGCCAGCATACAGCCTGTCCGCTGGCATTCCTTTCTACATAGAAATACAGCGTCAGAGACGAGAACAGCATAACAAGCGGATACGCCCGGTATTCCAGCGCCTGCATCGTCCATACCGCCGAGTTTGACGCGCAGAATATAACCGCAAATATCCCCGTCGTTTTGCCCTCGAGCTTCTCTCCCGTCAGTCCAATGACATAAATCGCGGCTGTCACCGAAACAATGCTGAGAAGCAGAAGCCACCGCTCTCCATAGGGCGCGATGTGATACCAAATCGTTAAAAGTATCTCCGTCAGTGGCGGTACCGGCTCTGTAGCAGAAAGACTAAGTGCAATCGCCTCCCCGATAGTGCCTTTTGTTATGCCGACCTGCGCCAATTCATCATACCAAAAAGATGCACGGTCTGCATAACGTATCATTAACCCAAAGGTAACACACGAGATGCCGCCGTATATTAATTTTCCCCAGTTCCTATTCAGCCACGCTCTGGCCCGCTTCTGGTCATTGAGCGCCCAGCGGATGATAGCCAGCGTTGCTATGCCCAGCAGCACCAGAACGACAAAATAGACCGCCAGCTTCCTCACTTGGTTCCATATAAGCACGGACTTCTTGCTCTGACCGAGCTCTACAGACACAATCCCGGCTTTCTCCGCATAGGTATCGATTACCTGCGCCTCCTGATCTGTCCGGATCTCCACCAGTCCACGCCACTCGTTGCTTAAGAAATTCGCTGTTCTACTCCAGCCAACAGGCACCATCACCGTTATGGAGCGGGTCATTCCTTCTGGCTGCCGACTATCAGTTTCTATACGCCAGCATAAGGCCTCATCCCCATACCAAAACCATTTGCCTTCCTCCGGTGCGTCAAGCAAGACCTTCTCACCGTCTACCGTAAAACCATTGAAAAACACCTCTTCTGCTCCGGCCGCCTCGTTTTTCTCACCCAAAGCAGTAAGGAATATAGAGTCTTTTAGTGGTGGGATGTATCCCGCCACTATGTTTGCGGCTGCCGCAAACACGCCGACCAATACGATCCACAGAACACACAGTCGTACGACCGCGGAACGTTCCATCTTCTGTCCAGTCTTATTCTTCCTCAGCCACAGGACGCCGGCCGCTATGAACGCCAGCGCCAACACGATTTTAATAAGCTTTGCCGTAAGCAGGATCATCTATCTAACCTCCGCCGTATTGTTTTTTCTGTTTCTACCTACGAATAAATTCCCACATACCTACACTGTGACTACCGTCCAACTCTTCATAGTTGTTCGTTTCCAGCCGCTCACGCAGCCAATCCGGCGGCACATTAGAGGGACAATGCACATAAACATGATCAAATTGCAGCATATACTCTTTGCTGATATCCCGTCTGACAACATTCAGCGGATCTCTTTTTCCCTGCTGGGTAATGTAGTATTCCTGCCACCCTTGTGCAAAGATCTCTTCCGGTTTGCACTCTATAATGATCGTATCATCATCAAAAATATAATTTATCTGCTTATACAGCCATTCAGCTGCTTCCCGATATTTTTCAGATGTCGACTGCTGCACTGTTAAAATACAGCCGGAATACAGTACCGCACCTATGCAAAGATACACTGCCGTTTTATATAAGTTTTTGGCTGAGCAGCTGTTTAAAAAGGCGTCTGTCATCTTCTCCCCGACACAGGCCATCGTCAATACGATCCCCGGGATCAGAAGAAGAAAATACCTCTGGTTGAACATGGCGCTTTCCGGATTGATCACCGTTCCATATACAAATGAGATCCCGATAAGAGCGGCCACTGTCCACGCCGCAAAGCCTTGATAAAAGGCATCATAGTGAAACTCTTTATCTTTTTTCAGGAAGGGCGTCAGTATCCCCACAGACATTGCAAACGCAAAAAGCAAATACATCGCGCTCGTTCCGCCGGAGAGCCTATGCAGCAGGGCGATAACATTGGCCAGCGTCGGCTTTGGAGACCAGCTGCCATTATAGACTTCCACAAACCTGAACAGGTTTATCACCAACACGGAACAGACCACGCCGGGGACCACATAGTCAAATATCGTCTGCCATTTGATACGCTTCTTTGCATACAAATAGACGTCCGCCAGAAAATACATCCCGCACATCAACATGCCGAAATAGTGCGTCGTTCCCATGCACAGCAGCGCTATGCTGTACAGGACGCGCCAGCGTACCGCCTGTCCGCTGGCATTCCTCTCCACATAGAAATACAGTGTCAGCGACGAGAACAGCATGAGAAGCGGATATGCCCGGTATTCCAGCCCCTGCATCGTCCATACCGCCGAGGTGGACACGCAGAATATCACCGCCAGAATGCCTGTCGTCTTTCCCCTGATCTTCTCTCCCGTCAGTCCAATGACATAGATCGCGGCTGTCACCGAAATGATGCTGACGAGCAGAAGCCACCGCTCTCCATAGGGCGCGATGTGATACCAGATCGTCAGAAGTATCTCCGTCAGCGGCGGCTCCGGCTCCGTCGCGGAAAGGCTATACGCGACTGCCTCCGCGACAGAACCTTTTGAGATCCCGACCTGCGCCATTTCATCGCACCAAAGAGACACTCTGTCCGCATAATGGATCATCAGCGCAAGGGTGATGAGCGCGATCCCTCCGTATACCAGCTTTCCCCAGTGTCTGCCCAGCCAAGTCTTGGCCTGCTTCGGATCGCCGAGCGCCCAGCGGGCGATCGCCAGTGCTGCCATGCAAAGCGCCGTCAAAACGATGGCGTAAACTGCAAGATACCGGACCTGGTTCCATATCAGCGCAGACTTCTCGCTCTGGCCGATCTCCGCGGACACTGTTCCAGGAGCTTCTTTATAGGTATCAATAACCTGTGTACCCTGCGCCGTCTTGATCTCAACCAGACCTCGCCACTCGTTGCTAAGAAAATCCGCTGTTCTGCTCCAGCCGACAGGAACAGCCACAGTTATGGAGCGGGTCAAACCTTCCGGCTGCCGACTATCAGTTTCTATACGCCAGCATAAGGCCTCATCCCCATACCAAAACCATTTACCTTCCTCCGGCGCGTCAAGCAAGACCTTCTCA
>CANQSW010000011.1 GCA_947626615.1 uncultured Peptococcaceae bacterium
TTGAGGGCAGTTCTGCCAGCGGAGCAGAGAGGGCATACCGGCGGGCTGTGGAGAAGCTGACCGTCCTGCTGGTGGAAGCCGGTGCGCTTCATGCGATCCGGCTCAGACAAAAATCCAAAACCAGCCGGAAAAAGAAAATCGCCGCCGCAGTCTACGAGTATCAGGCAGACTGCGACGGCGAATGGGGCGAGATTCAATTTGATTTTGAGAAAGGCACAGCGGAGATCGTCCGTCTGGCCGATTGGGATACGACGGTGACGAACATTTTTGCAAAGAGGGCAGTAGTATTTCTGCTGAACTGTGGAACGGAGAAGCTGCCGAAAGAAACTCTGATTGCGTTTGAACGATAGTGACGGCATTGCGGCAGAACGGGAAATCTTTATTGCGTAAACAGGAAAATATTTATTATCTTATGATGGAAGTGAGAAATAAAATGAAAACAATTGCAATCATTGATGATGACATTTATATTGGAGATATGCTGGAGGAAGTGCTGACGCGGGAAGGGTATTCGGTCCTTCGGGCCTACTCCGGTACAGAGGCGCTGTATCTTCTCTCGCGAAACAAGCCGGACTTGGTTTTGCTGGATCTGATGCTGCCGGGGCTGTCCGGCGAGGAGGTCCTGCCGCGCGTCGAGGGCATCCCTGTGATCGTTCTCAGCGCGAAAGTGGACGTGCATGATAAGGTAAATCTTTTGCTCAGCGGCGCGGTGGATTACATGACCAAGCCCTTTGACACGCAGGAATTGCTTGCCCGTATCACCGTCCAGCTTCGCAAAGCGGAACAGCATGAGGAGGCCAAGACCATTTCCACCGGCGATCTGGTCCTGGATACGGTGGCCCTTTCGCTGACGGTGCAGGGACAGCCTGTGAAACTGACCCGAACAGAATACGCCATATTGAAGCTGCTGATGATGAACCCGAAACAGGCCATTTCAAAGGGTGCGCTGCTGGACAGAATCAGTTTGGATACACCTGATTGTACGGAGCGTTCTTTGAAACAGCACATCAGTAATTTGCGCAAAAAGATGCAGAATGTCAGTGGTGTGGACTATATTGAAACCGTATGGGGAATCGGTTTCCGGCTGGCACAGGAAAAATCCTGACGAAATCTTGACGTTTTTCTTGACCGCTTTCTTGACTTTTGTATTGTAAACTAAAGTCATCAAGGAGGTAAAGCACTATGGATTACGTTTTACAGACAAACAGCCTGACGAAAAAATATAAGCATTTTCAGGCGCTGAACGGTCTTTCCATGAATGTTCCTAAAGGTTCTATCTATGGATTTGTAGGAAAAAATGGCGCAGGAAAGACCACTCTGATTCGTTTAATTTGTGGATTGCAGGACCCGACTTCTGGCGATTTTACGCTGTATGGTATTCGTAACGACAGTAAGGATATTATCAAATCACGCCGCCGTATGGGTGCGGTGGTGGAAACAGCGGCAATCTACATGGACATGACAGCGGAGGAAAATCTAAAGTATCAATATCTGCTCATGGGTATTCCGTCCTATCATGGGATTCCCGAACTGCTGAAGCTGGTGGGACTGGAAAATACGGGGAAGAAGAAAACGGGTAACTTCTCTCTGGGTATGAGACAGCGGCTTGGTATTGCGATTGCTTTAGCCGGCGATCCCGATTTTCTCGTCCTCGACGAGCCTGTGAACGGGCTCGACCCCCAGGGGATCGTGGAGATACGGGAGCTGATATTGAGGCTGAACCGGGAACAGCAGATTACCATCCTGATTTCCAGCCACATCTTGGACGAGCTCTCCCGCCTCGCCACCCATTACGGCATCATTGACGGTGGGCGAATGGTAAAGGAGCTAAGCGCAGAAGAACTGGAAGCCGCCTGCCGCAAGTGTACCCGCATGGAGGTAAGCGACACCGGCGCGCTTGCCCGTGTTCTGGACTCCATGAATGTAGAGTATAAAATCATCTCCGACACCACCGCGGACGTATTCGCAAAGGTCAACGTCACCCGGCTGTCCGCCGCTCTGGCAAAGGAAAACTGCGAGGTGCTGTCCATGCAGGAGAGGGACGAGAGTCTGGAGAGCTATTATATATCTTTAGTGGGAGGTGCTGACCATGCGTAAATGTTTATCCGCTGAAATGTATCGGTGGAGACGCAGCCCCCTGTTTTGGCTGATGCTCTTTGCTTCCGTCCTTTCCGGTGTATTTTACGGCATCGTCTCTATGGATGGTTATTTTGATGATATGTTCGTTGTACCATTGTTTGTTATTATAGCCGTTTTTATTTCTTTGAATATGGGACGAGAGTACGCAGATAACACCATTCGCAACAAAATCATTACAGGAGCAACGAAAACCACAATCCTGCTCTCCAAGCTGGTCTTAGGTGTTGGGATTGGTATTCTTTTCTGTGCTGCTTTTTTAATTCCATGTGCCGTCGTTTTGTCTGCCGACGTTTTTGCCAAAATACCGGCGCCTGTGCTTTTCTGGACGGCGATCGGCTTTGTTCTGCTCACTGTGGTCTGGGCTGTGTTGTTTACAGTCGTCAGTATGTTGATTTCGGCAAAAGGACTCGGCGGCATTATAAACTTTGTTTTAATTATTGCTGTCATGTTCCTTTCCTACCAGTTGGAATTCATCATCGGACAGCCAGAATTTATTTCCAAAGAGAGCGCTTCCGATGTACAGATGACCCCGGAAGAGGTCAAGCAGGTCCAAGAGGGAACATATACGGGAAGCTATGCCACTGCGACTGACGATAACGGCCAGGTGACGTATTATAAATTCGTTATCACCAATACGGAACAAATCCCTAATCCGAAATATATAAAACAACCTTTCCGCGGGATTTTGACGCATTTGGACTCTATGCTTCCCCACGGCCAGATCAACGAATACGTTTCACGCTTGACCGAATGCACATATCTCCACCGGCAGACGGGCGGCATACCGGAAAATATACGGACCGATGCGTATCCCCGCTTGAAAACTTTTCCGCTGTATTCCTGCTTTGACCTTCTTCTTTTGTCAGGCATTGGTCTGATTCTCTTCCGTAAAAAAGAAATTCGATAAGGAGTTTTCATGGAACGTTTGCTGCTGTTCATCACCGGAATATTATTTCTTATCATCTTTGTCCTTCTCGCAAAGATTTATTACCTGCGCCGTTCCGCAAATGAGATTGCAGAAGCGTTCCGTGACCGATTGGAAAAAAACACCAACGTTCTAATCGACATTTCCACCCGTGACCACTGTATGCGAAAGCTGGCAGACGAAATCAATTTGCAGCTTCGTCTGCTTCGCAAGGAACGTCAGCGTTATCAACACGGTGATCTGGAACTGAAAGAGGCTGTCACCAACATTTCCCATGACCTCAGAACCCCCCTGACAGCGATCAGCGGTTATCTTGATTTATTGGAGAGAGAAGAAAAAAGTGAAAACATTCAGCGGTATCTCTCTCAAATTAAAAACAGGACGGAAGTATTAAAGTGCCTGACAGAAGAACTGTTCCGATACAGTGTAGTTTCATCTTCACAAGATTTGAACCCGGAGCATATAGATATTGTCCGGGCGTTGGAGGAAAACCTGCTGTCTTTCTATGCGGTTATGCAGGAAAAGGGCATACAGCCGGGAATTGAATTGCCGGAGGAACCTATTTACCGTGACCTGGATGTGGGCGCAGTCAACCGTATCTTCTCCAATATCATCAGCAACGCACTAAAATACTCAGATGGTGATTTATCTATAAAGATGGATAAGAACGGATGTGTTACATTCAGCAATACGGCAAACAATCTGACCGCAGTGACGGTCGGCAGATTGTTTGACCGTTTCTACACGGTAGAAGCGAATCGAAATTCAACCGGATTAGGACTGTCTATCGCCAAACTGCTAATAGAACGCATGGGCGGGTATATTGAGGCAATCTATAATAATGGGAAACTGGAAATTAAGGTAAAATTTGCGGAATAGAAAATCCCGTCTGATTTACAACATGAAATCAGACGGGATTTCTTCGTATGCACTCCCGAAACCGTCAGCCGACAGTTGATAAGTTCAATTAGTTCCTTATCACTATCAAGCCAACGTATCCGGGGGTTTTTTGCGGAAATATCGCCTGCCGGCGGCCTACTGCTCGCCCAGCAGCCAGCGGCGCAGCTTGCGGCAGCCCGGCAGCACCACGCCGCCCAGCGAGTTGCCCGCCGTCATGATCAGCAGCCAGACGAACGTATGCACGCTCCAGCAGCCGCCCATGGAGAAATAAAACATATTGGCCACGCAGTGCTCAAAGCCGCAGAGAATGAACACCGAAACGCCCAAAAACAGGCCGATATATTTGCCGATCTCATGCTGATTGAAGCGGAAGCCGTCCACCGCCAAGCACACCAGCATATTACAGAATATCGCCAGAATGAAGATCGAAAGCGGGCCGTCCGCCAGCTTCGTCTCACAGAGGCCGGCCGCTTTTTCCGCCATGGCCGCGCCGGCGCGGGTCAGCGAGAGCAGGGCCGCCACCAGCCACGTCCCCAGCAGGTTGCCCACCCAGCAGTTCAGCAGAAAGAGCAGGTATTTCGGCTTATTATCGAAAACGTAGGCCACCTTGCCGGTGTAGAGGTTGAAGCCGTTCACGCAGACGGCGAACAGGCCGACGGTAAAAAGCAGAGCGCCGACGATCTTATTATCCAGCGAAAGGTAGACCGCCCCGCCGACGGAAATGGCCGCCCCGGCTAAAACGGCGTAGATGAAATCGGCCAAAGTCTGCTTCATCACGCTTCCTCCTCCCGCCAGGCCTTGCAAACGTCCACCCATTTCAGCGCGCCAGAGGCCGCCGCCAGCTCGTCCAGCGAGAGGCGCACGGCGCTGTTGGAGCTGCCCGCCGCCGGATACACCGTCTGAAACCGCCGCAGCGATTCGTCCAAATACACCTTGACGCCGGGGTTTACGGCAAACGGGCAGACGCCGCCCACCGCGTGGCCGATCAGCTCCTCCGCCTTGTCATGCTCCAGCATTTTGGCCTTGAAGCCGAACTCCTGCTTAAAAGCCTTGTTATCCACCTTCGCGTCGCCCGCCGCCACCACCAGCAGGCAGCCCTCGCCGTCCGCAAAGCCCAGCGTTTTGGCGATGTGCGCCGGCTCGCAGCCGACGGCCTTGGCCGCCAGCTCCACCGTGGCGCTGGAAACGTCGAACTCCAAGATGCGGTCGCCCAGACCGCGCTCCGCCAGATATGCTCTGACCTTTTCAATGCTCATTTCGTCATTACCTCAATTTTTCTCGTTTATTCTCCGTCCACGCAGGTATATTCGCCGAATCGGTCGCCCCGGCGATAGTTGCAGCCCATCAGCTTGCCGTCGGCCAGCCAGAAAACGTATTCCAGATCGAGCGCGTAGATCTGGCACTCCTTGGCGTCGATCTCATAATACGCGAGCTGCACCGGCAGGCTGCCGCTCGTATCCGCCACCTGCAGAGCATAGCCGGTCTCCGTTTTGATGAGCAGGGCCCAGGCGGATTCGTCCAGCACCGCGTCGGTGTAGGAGAGGTTGCTGTCATAGCGCAGCATATCCTGCGCCGGGAAGAGCGGGGGTATGCCCGGCCCGGGCTCGACTTCCCGCTGCGTCAGGCTGGTGAGCAGCTGCGGCGCCTGCGCCGGCGCTTCGTCCGTCAGCTCCACGATAGCCAGCGCGTTGTCGTGTATGTCGTTGCTGGAAAGCAGCAGCCGCTTGCCGTCCGGCGAGAAGAACGCCGCAAACTCACCGTCTTCCAGGCCGCCCAGCTCCGTCGTCAGGCAGGCCCGCTGCGTGTCCACCAACGCCAGCTGCGGGGGGCTGGAAATCGGCGTCCAGCAGAACAGCACATGATCGCCGCAGGCAAGTTTTGCCTGATATAACTCGTCGTAATAATCTTCAAGTTCGCCCGTCAGCGTCTCCTCCAGCACGCTGCCGTCCGGGTAGGTCAACTTCATCTGCCCGTCCGGCGTCAGCGTGCCCTGCGGCTGCGCCTCCTGCTGCGGCAAGACCTCCGGCAGAGCGCGGTTCAGCGCCGCCCGGGCGCTTTCTTCGTCTATTTCGCCGGAGAGGTTATAGTCTCTAAAAAGAAAATAACCGGGGAAATCGAAGCTGCCGAGCAGGGTCTGCTCGCCGTCAATATTGCCCTGATACACCCAAACGCCCGATCTCTGCTCCTCCTGCCCCGCCGTGTCGATCAGCCGGTTGCGGTTGATGACCAGATAAAGATATTCCTGCTCGTTCAGCCAGCCCAGCGCCTCAAAACTCGCGTTGCCGCCCTGGTCTATCACCGTGACCGTGGGCTGCCACGCTTCGGCCTGCTCGCCGCCGCCGCCGCAGCCGCAAAGCGCCAGCAGCAGAGCCGCCAACAGCAAAGCGCAGATCGTTTTTTTCACAAGAATCCCTCCCATCACAAAATTCTTGCTCTTAGCTTATCATATATTTCGGCATTTGGCAACCATTTTCGCCAACGGCCGCCCGGCTTAGGCATAGCTGGCCAGCTCCACCAGATTGCCGTCCGGGTCGCGCAGGTAGAGGCTGGTCATCGGGCCTAAAGCGCCCTGCCGCGCCACCGGGCCGGCTTCCGGCATAACGCCTTTGGCGGCCAGCTCGGCCTGCACTGCGGCCAGCGGCCCCGCCACGACCAGGCAGATATCCAGACTGCCCGGCGTAGGGCGGGCTGCTGCCGGCAAAAACTCCGCCGGGCGTTGGTGGATATTGAACTTCTGCCCGGCCAGCCGCAGCTCGTGCCGCCCGTTTCGCTCAACATGCTCCAGCCCCAAAATATCAGCGTAAAAATGCAGGCAGGCGGCCAGATCGTTCGTCGTTATCACCACATGGTCGATGTTTTGCACTCGCATAGCGTTCCTCCTTGGCGTTATCGCGCCATAAAAGCAAAGCAGCCGGCAAAAACCGGCTGCTTGTAAACTGCATTTTCAGCCTGCGCGCCCAACGCCTCAGGCCCGCTGGCTGGTTTTGATACGCGCCATAGCGCGGCGCAGCGCCAGCTCCGCCCGCAGCACGTCCAAATCGGCGTCGTGCTTCTTCAGGCGATCCTCGGCCCTTTGTTTGGCCGCCTCGGCCCGGCTGACGTCGATCTCCTCCGCTTTTTCGGCTGAATCCGCCAGAATGATCACCACATTATCCTTGACCTCGGCAAAACCGCCGTGAACGGCCAGATAATGGTCAGCGCCGTTTCTGGTGTATTTCACGGTGCCGATCTCCAGCGTGGTCATCAGGGGCGCGTGGTTTTTCAACACGCCCATAGAACCTAAAGTCGCCGGCAGAGTCAACGCCGCCACGTTTTCCGACATCAAAAGGCCGGCTGGCGTTACGATATCCAGACGAATCACATCTTCAGCCATAGCTTATGCACGTCCTTCCAGAACCTTCGCCTTCGCCACCGCTTCTTCGATCGTGCCGACCATCAGGAAGGCCTGCTCCGGCAGGTGGTCATACTCGCCGGCCACGATAGCCTTGAAGTCCTGCACGGTCTTCTCCAGCGGCACGTAGACGCCGGGAGTGCCGGTGAACTGTTCGGCAACGTGGAAGGGCTGGCTCAGGAAACGCTGTATCCTTCTGGCGCGGCCGACCAGAACTTTCTGCTCCTCGGAAAGCTCGTCCATACCCAGAATGGCGATGATATCCTGCAATTCCTTGTAGGTCTGCAAAATGCTCTGAACGTCGCGGGCCACTTTGTAATGCTCCTCGCCCACGATCTTGGGATCGAGCGAACGGGACGAAGAATCCAGCGGGTCCACGGCGGGATAAATGCCCATCTCGGAGATCGCGCGGTTAAGAACCGTGCGCGCGTCCAGGTGAGTGAACGTGGTGGCCGGGGCCGGGTCGGTCAAGTCGTCGGCCGGCACGTAAATGGCCTGCACGGAAGTGATAGAGCCGTTCTTGGTGGAAGTGATGCGCTCCTGCAGCTGGCCCATTTCGGTGGCCAGAGTGGGCTGATAACCCACGGCGGAAGGCATACGGCCCAGCAAAGCGGACACCTCGGAGCCGGCCTGCGTGAAACGGAAGATGTTATCGATGAACAGCAGCACGTCCTGATGATCCTGATCGCGGAAGTGCTCCGCCAGCGTCAGGCCCGTCAGCGCCACGCGGAGACGCGCCCCCGGCGGTTCGTTCATCTGGCCAAAGACCAGCGCCGTTTTGTTGATAACGCCGGATTCGCTCATCTCGCCGTAAAGGTCGTTGCCCTCACGGGAACGTTCGCCCACGCCCGCGAACACGGAATAGCCGCCGTGTTCCTGCGCGATGTTGTTGATAAGCTCCTGAATAAGTACCGTTTTGCCCACGCCGGCGCCGCCGAACAGGCCGATCTTGCCGCCCTTGGTGTAGGGCACCAGGAAGTCTACGACCTTGATGCCGGTCTCCAAAATTTCCGTGGAGGGGCTAAGCTCGGAGAACGGCGGGGCTTCCTTATGGATAGGAGAAGTTTCTTTATAGTCGCATTGCGGCTTGCCGTCGATCGGCTCGCCGATAACGTTGAACATACGGCCCAGCGTTGCTTCGCCCACGGGGACGCTAACGGGAGCGCCGGTGTCGACGGCGTCCATACCGCGGCGCAGGCCGTCGGTGGAAGAAAGCGCCACGCAGCGCACGGCGTCGTTGCCCAGATGCTGCATGACCTCCAGCGTCATGTGGATATCGCCGTCGTCGATCTTGATAGCGTTGTAGATAGCCGGCAAGTTGCCCGGGGGGAACTCAATATCGACGATAGCGCCGATGATCTCTCTGATTTTTCCCTCTGCCATTATTTTTACCTCCTCAATAACAGGGTTGGATTACTATATATACCGCTTTATTCCAAAGCGGCAGCGCCGCTAACGATCTCAGTGATCTCCGTGGTGATCTGAGCCTGGCGGGCGCGGTTCAGCGCCAGCGTCAGCTTGTCGATCAGCTCGGAGGCGTTGTCGGTCGCCGAATCCATAGCCGTCATGCGGGCGCCATGCTCGCCGGCCTTGGATTCCAGAAGCAGACGGTAAATCGAGGAATCGACATATTTAGGCAAAATAACGTCCAAAAGCTCTTTGCCGCCCGGTTCAAAAATATAATCGGTCTCCACGTGCGCGCTCTCCGCTTCCTCCGCCGCGCCGGCCGTCACCTGAATGGGCAGAACCTGCGCCACCGAGGGTATCTGCGTCAGCACCGACTGGAATTTGGAGTACACCACGTGGACTTCGTCAACCTCGCCGCTGAGATATTTCCGGATAACGTAATCGCTCAGCGCCTTACCCTGGCTGACGTTTGGCGTATCGCCGATGTTGGAGAACACGTCCATCACGTTAAACTGCGGGCGGGTGCGGAAATGCTCCCGGGCCTTGTTGCCGATCAGCAGCATCATCGCGTTCTGCCCCTCCGGGGCGGCTTTGATCTGCTCCTCGGCGAACCGCAGCAGGTTGATGTTGTAACCGCCGCAAAGGCCGCGGTCACCGGCGATCACGATATAAAGGGTGTTTTTGACCTCCTCGCGGGGCGTCAAAAACGGTGTGTCATATTGTTCGCCGCCGGAAAGCAGGTGATCCATGACCTCCTGAATCTTATCCGAATAAGGGCGGATAGCCACCAAAGTGCTCTGCGTTTTGCGAAGCTTGGCCGCCGAGACCATTTTCATGGCGCCGGTGATCTTCTTGGTGTTGGTCACGCTCTTAATACGGCGTCTGATATCACGCATATTTGCCAAAGTGATCTCACCACCTTTACGCTGTATTCAAACAGCCGCTCTCAGACGAAAATCTTTTTATACTCTTCCAACGCGCTCGTAATAAGCGCCTCGCACTCGTCGTCGAGCTTTTTCTTGGTGGCGATATCGTTCAGCACGTCCTGCCGCTGGGTGCGCAGATAATCCACAAAGCCGTTGCCAAAGCGGGTGACGTCGGCCACCGGGATATCCTTCAGCATACCGTGGACGCCGACGTACAGCACGGCGACTTCTTCCTCCACCTGCAGCGGAGAATACTGATCCTGCTTCAAAAGCTCCATCATGCGCGCGCCGTGATCCAGCGTGTCGCGGGTGGCCTTATCCATATCGGAGCCGAACTGCGAGAAGGCAGCCAGCTCGCGGTACTGCGCCAAATCGCCGCGCAGCGTGCCGGCGACCTGCTTCATGGCCTTCACCTGCGCGTCGCCGCCCACACGGGAGACGGACAGACCGACGTTGATAGCCGGACGGAAGCCGCTGAAGAACAGGTCGGTCTCCAGGAAGATCTGGCCGTCGGTGATGGAGATGACGTTGGTGGGAATATATGCGCCGATATCGCCGGCCTGCGTCTCAATGATCGGCAGAGCCGTCATCGAGCCGCCGCCCAGATCGTCGGACAGCTTGGCCGCGCGTTCCAGCAAACGGGAATGGAGATAGAATACGTCGCCCGGATAAGCCTCGCGCCCCGGCGGACGACGCAGCAGCAGGGAAAGTTCGCGGTACGCCTGCGCCTGCTTGGAAAGATCGTCGTAAACGATCAGAACGTGCTTGCCGTTGAACATAAATTCTTCGCCCATGGCCGCGCCGGCATAAGGCGCGATGTAGAGCAGCGGCGCGGGCTCGGAAGCCGCGGCGCAGACTACGATAGAATATTCCATCGCGCCGCCCTCCTCCAGCTTCTTCACCACGGAAGCGACTGTGGAGGCCTTCTGGCCGATAGCCACGTAGATGCAGATCATGTTCTGGCCCTTCTGGTTCAGAATGGTATCGATGGCGACGGCCGTTTTGCCCGTCTGGCGGTCGCCGATGATCAGCTCGCGCTGGCCACGGCCGATCGGCACCATTGCGTCAATGGATTTAAGACCGGTCTGCATAGGCTCGGAGACGTGCTTACGGGAGATAACGCCGGGCGCTTTGTTCTCCACCGGGCGGAACTTGGTGGTCTCGATCGGGCCTTTGCCGTCCAGAGGATTGCCCAGGGGATCGACGACGCGGCCGATCAGGGCTTCGCCCACCGGCACCTCCATGATGCGGCCGGTACGCTTAACGGTATCGCCCTCATGGATATCGGTGAAGTGGCCCAGAATAACGCAGCCGATGTTGTCCTCCTCCAGGTTCATCGCCAGACCCATAACGCCGTTCTCGAATTCCAGCAGCTCGCCGGCCATCGCGTTGTTCAGGCCGTAGATACGGCAGATGCCGTCGCCGACCGTGATGACGGTACCCACCTGAGCCACGTCGATATCAGCTTTATAGTTCTCAATCTGTTGTTTCAGAATGGAGCTGATCTCTTCTGGTCTGATGCTCAAAATATTCACCCCTCTATTGTTCTTGTTCTTAAAAAATCAACCAAACGCCGCGCGTGGGGGTCATTCCACCGAAAGCGTCTGTTTAAGCGCGTTAAGCTGATGCAGCAGGCTGGCGTCGTAAACGACGTCGTCGATCTGCAGCCGAAGGCCGCCGATCATTTCCTTATCGATAGCCGTCTTCAGGCGGACGTGGCCGCCCAGCTTCTGCTCCAGGCTCTGCTGCAGGCGGACGCTTTCGGCCTCCTCCAGCGGAACAGCCGTATAGACCAGCACCTGACGGATACCGGCGGCTTCGTCGCAAAGATCGTCATAGCCGGCCACGATCTGCGGGATAGAATTCTCGCGGTCCTTGTCCAGCGTGACGAAGATGAAATTCTTTACGTCATCGGCAAAATCACCGAAAACCTGTTCGATGATCTGCTTCTTCGCCGAGACAGGCACCAGCTTGCCGCAAAACAAGCCGTTAAACTCAGCGTCTTCCTCCAGCTCGGCCACAAAGCGATGCAGCTGGTCGCCAAACTCCTGCACCTGCTGCTTTTCCACAGCCAGGTCATAGAGAGCCTTGGCGTAACGCTGAGGCATACCGCCCCTAATCATTTTGCGCCACCTCTGCAATATACTTGTCTACCAGCGCCATATGCTGCTGGTCGGACATATTCTCGGAAAGCAGACGGCCCGCCACGGCCACCACCATATCCGCCACCTCGCCCTTGATGCTGGCGATGGCTTCGGTCTTTTCCTTGGCGATCTCGGCCTGAGCGCGCTCCAGCATACTGTCGGCGGACTGCTTGGCCTGCGCCAAAATATCCTCCTTGACGGCTTCGGCGCTCTGCTGCGCTTCGTCGATGATAGCTTTGGCTTCGCGCCGGGCGTTGGCGATATCCTCCGCCAGCTTGGCGCTCATCTGCTCGGCTTCCTTGCGGGCAGCCTCGGCTTTTTCCAGGTTCTCGTCGATAACAGCCTGGCGGCTGTCGATCATGCCGATGACCGGCTTCCAGCCGAATTTATATAATATAGCCATGAGCACCACGAAGTTGATCATGGCAAACCCAAATTCGTATACGTTAAACTCCATATGGGGAACATCCTCCTCTCGTGATCAGACCCCCGCCGGAAGGGCGGCCTGGCCGCCCTTCTGCAAATAGCCGGGGTCATAACGGCCGTCATCAGATTTTGCCGATAATCATAAACGCGATCAGCAAACCGTAGATGGTCAATGCTTCCAACAATGCCATTGCCAGAATCATAGCCGTACGAATGTCACCCGCAGCCTCAGGCTGACGAGCGATGCTCTCCATAGCCGCAGCGCCAACCTTGCCCTGGCTGTATGCCGGGAAAATGCTGGCAATGCCGATGGCCAATGCAGCCGCTAAAGCGACGATTGCTTCTGCCATACCCATTCCGATAAACCCCCTTTCCAAACCCGGCCGCAAAATTCTGCCGAATTTTAGACTTTATTAAAATAATTGAAACGAGAAAACTTTGTTTGAACGGCGGCTTTATTCCTCTTCTGCCGTAGCCTCTTCGATGTAGATCGAAGACAGCATGGTGAACACCAGCGCCTGGATAAAGCCGAACAAAAGGCTCAGCCCCATGATGATGATGGGAGCGAGCAGCGGAATCAGCTCGCTGATCTTCTCCAGCACCGTTTCTTCGCCGTAGATATTGCCGTATAGACGCAAAGAGAGCGACAACGGGTGGATAACTTCTTCCAGCAGCAGCAACGGCAGCATGAAGAACACCGGTTTGACGAAATGGGCCGGATAATGGATACCGTTATACTTGAAGCCGCCGATTTGAACGGTCAAGAACGTGATTATCGCCAGACCCACCGTCGTGCCAAGGTGGCCCGTCGGCGGCTGAAAACCGGGTATCTTGCCCGCGCCGGGCAGAAGGCCGCTGTAATTTGAGAACAAAATGAACAGAAACAGCGTCCCCAGGACCGGCAAAAAGGCCGTCGCCCTTTTCTTGCCCAAGATCTGAGCGAAGAAATCCCGCAGCCCTCCGACGATATACTCCAGAGCTTTTTGACCCCGCCCCGGATTTTTCACCTTCAGGTTGCGCGTGCCTAAAATTGCGATCAGGCTGAGGATCACGGTAATGGCAAGCGAGGTGGTCATTACGCTGGTCACCTGGATCGGGCCGATTTCAAACAAAGCACCGCCATGCGACATAAACCTGCCTCCTTTCCTTGCAAACTTTTATAAATGAAAAGCCAAAACTTTACATTCAACCAGAATTACCGCGCCCTGGCGCCAAACCGGCAAAAGGGCAAAATTTTTTGGCCGCCTCGGCTGCTATTTCGCCTTGCGGCGCACGCTGAGCCGCACGATCAAGATCTGCGAAAGCAGCGCCAGCACGATGCCGGCGGAGAGCATGATGATCTCCCAGCGGTAGGGCAGCCAGCCCCGGCACAGAAACAGCAGCAGCAGTATCACTACGTTCAGCACGTATTTGCCGATGAAAAACCGCATTATGTAGCTGTTCTGGCGTTTGTTGACGGCGTTGAAGTCCTCGCCGGCGGCCAGTTCGCTTTTGGCCCGCTTCTCCGCCCGTTTCAGCCCGGCGAAGAAAAACGCCACCTCCAGCAGCGCCCAAACGACGCCGGCCGCGCCGCCCAATAAAATCGAAAACAGGATCTCCTGCATGATCAAGCTCCATCAATCACGGATAACGGCGGGTATTTTTGCAAAATATTGCAGATTGACCCACCTTGCTGTTTATATTATACAGAAAACCCGGTTAAAACGCAAGAGTTAATTGCCGGATCGGACAAGTTTTTTATTCGTCCCGCCGCTGCCGCCCGGCCCGCTCTTTTTGCTCCGCCGCGGCGATCAGCCGGCGCTGCCTTCTGTCCTGCCGCATCACGTCGCGGTAAAGCATGATAAATGAATAAATTATGACCGCCAAAATGATAAAAAGCGCGGCGTAGCCCGTGCCGCCGAAAAAGCGCCGGTCTATCCAGCCGCCCAGCCAGAAGCCCAGCACCCCCACGCGCACGGCAAAGCTCGTGCCAAAAGCCAGCATGGCCTGCCAGGAGCCTGCGCCCGTGCCGTGCAGCGCGGCTTTGGCCTTAGCGGAAAGCGGCCCCGGCTGAGCCGGGGCTGTTTCTTCAATATTATGCGGTTTTTTGCGCTGCTCTTCCGGCATAAAAACGTCTCCCTTTTAGAGCCGGCTCGCCAAAATATCACGGATACGCTCCGCCGCCCGGCCGTCGCCGTAGGGGTTGGCGGCGTGGGCCATCGCCTGATAGACCGCGTCGTCCGTCAAAAGCTCGCGGATACCCTGATACACGGGCTCGCCCTTGTTGCCGATCAGCCGGGCCGTGCCCGCCGCTATCGCCTCGGGGCGCTCCGTCACCTCGCGCAGCACCAGCACGGGCTTGCCCAGCGCCGGGGCTTCCTCCTGCATACCGCCGGAATCCGTGACCACCAGATAAGCCCGGCTCATCAGCTGGCTGAACGGGCGGTATTCCAGCGGCTCGATCAGATGCACGTTCGGCACGCCGCCCAATATTTCCGCCGCCAGCTCGCGCACCAGCGGGTTCTTATGCACCGGGCAGACGACCTCCAGATCGCCGGCAAATTCCGCCGCCAGCCGCCGCACCGCGCCGAAGATCTCGCGCATGGGCCGGCCCCAGTTTTCGCGCCGGTGGCAGGTCAACAGCAGGATACGCTTGCTCCAATCCACCGGGGCGTCGATATATTCCGCCAGCTCGCAGCCCGCCGCCACGGTTTGCAGCAGCGCGTCGATCACCGTGTTGCCGGTGACGAAAATATTCGCGTCCGCCACGCCGGAGGCCAGCAGATTCTGCCGCGCCGTCTCCGTCGGGGCAAAATGATAATCCGCCAGCACGCCCGTAAGCCGGCGGTTTATCTCCTCCGGATAGGGGGCGTATTTGTCGCCGGTGCGCAGCCCCGCCTCCACGTGGCCCACCGGTATCTGCTCGTAAAACGCCGCCAGAGCGCCCGCGAACGTCGTCGTGGTGTCGCCGTGCACCAGCACCACGTCCGGCTTTTCCGCCGCGATGATCTCCTGCAGGCCGCGCAGGGCCCGCCCCGTGATATCGGAAAGCGTCTGGCCGTGCCGCATCATGTTCAGGTCGTAGTCCGCGTTGATATCGAAACATTCCAGCACCTGATCCAGCATCTCGCGGTGCTGGGCGGTGACGGCCACTTTGGCCAAAAAGCGCGCGTCGTTTTGCAGCGCCTTCACCAAGGGCGCCATTTTTATCGCCTCCGGCCGGGTGCCGAAGACCAACAATATCTTTTTCTGTGCCTGCATATGAACCTCAACCCTGTTCGGGGGCGGCCGCCGCCTGCTCCCGCAGCGTTTCCATGCTGATAAGCTCCATGCCCGCCTGCGCCGCCAGCTCGCAGGCCAGCTCGTCGGGATAAGGGCCGTCGAACACCACGCGGCGGATACCGCTGGTGACCATGGCCTTGACGCAGGTGGTGCAGGGCTGGTTGGTCACGTAGATAGTCGCGCCGTCCAGGCAGATGCCGTGCTTGGCCGCCGTGTTGCAGATGTTGGCCTCGGCGTGCTGCGCCCGGCAGATCTCCTGCCGCTGGCCGGAGGGCACGCCCAGCTGCTCGCGCAGGCAGCCGCCCAGCTCGTCGCAATGCGGCGCGCCCGGCAAAGCGCCGTTATAGCCCGTACCAAGGATACGGTGGTCGGGGCTGACGGCCACCGCGCCCACGCTGCGGCGCAGGCAGGTCGTCCGCGTCGCCACCTGATGCGCCAGCCGCATAAAATATTCGTCCCAGGATTCGCGCAATTTTATCGTCCTCCCGTTAAAAACGCTAAAGTTTTAGTCCAGCTCCGGGTAGAGCGGATAAGCGGCGCAAAGCTCTTTGACGATAGCCGCCGCTTCCTGCAGCTTGGCTTCGTCCTCGCCGTAGGAAAGCGCCAGATCGATCGCTTTCGCCACCTGACGGATCGCCGCCGTGTCGAAGCCGCGCGTCGTCATCGCGGGCGTGCCCAGACGGATACCGCTGGTGACGAACGGGCTCTCCTGATCGAACGGCACGGCGTTTTTGTTGCAGGTTATGCCGATAGAATCCAGCCTGGCTTCGGCGTATTTGCCGGTTATGCCCTTGTTGGTCAGATTCACCAAAATCAGGTGATTGTCCGTACCGCCGGACACCAGATGAAAGCCGGCCGCCAGCAGACTTTCCGCCAGCGCCTGCGCGTTTTCGATGATACGCCGGCCGTATTCCTTGAAGCTCGGCTGCAGCGCCTCGCCCAGCGCCGCCGCCTTGCCCGCGATAACATGCATCAGCGGGCCGCCCTGGGTGCCGGGGAAAATGGCCTTGTCGATCTTCGCGCCCAGCTCCTCGCCGCAGAGGATCAGGCCGCCGCGCGGGCCGCGCAGGGTCTTATGCGTGGTGGTCGTCACCACGTCGGCATAGGGCACGGGGTTCATGTGCCAGCCGCCGGCCACCAAACCGGCAATGTGGGCCATATCCACCATAAACAGCGCGCCGACTTCTTTGGCAATATCGGACAGCGCCGCAAAATCGATGGCGCGGGGATAAGCGGAAGCGCCGGCCACCAGCAGCTTCGGCTTTTCGGCGCGGGCGATCTCCCGCACGTGGTCATAATCGATAACTTCGGTCTCCGGCTCCACGCCGTAGGCCACAAAGTTGTAATATTTGCCGGACATATTGACCGGGCTGCCGTGGGTCAGGTGGCCGCCGTGAGCCAGGCTCATGCCCAGTACCTTATCGCCGGGCTGCAGCAGCGCGAAATACGTGGCCAGATTGGCCTGCGCGCCGGAATGAGGCTGCACGTTGGCGTGTTCCGCCCCAAACAGCTTTTTGGCGCGCTCTCTCGCCAGATCCTCCACCACGTCCACAAACTCGCAGCCGCCGTAATAGCGCTTGCCGGGGTAGCCCTCGGCATATTTGTTGGTCAGCACGCTGCCCTGCGCCTCCATAACGGCAAGTGAAGTGAAGTTTTCTGATGCGATGAGCTCTATCTTATTACGTTGGCGGCCAAGCTCGCTGTTGATAGCGGCGGTCAGCTCCGGGTCTGTTTTGCCTACAAATTCCAGCTTGTTCATGTCTTTCTCCTCCTTAGACATATTAAATTTTAACCGCGAAGGCCGGCGGGCCAGCGCCCCGCCGCGCGCTCCATGATTATTTTTTAAGTGTAACACAAACGGCCGCCAAGTGCAACAAAATTTGCCAAATAAAGTGCCGTTTACGGCACCTGAAAGCCGCGCACGGTGTAAAAAACGGCCAGACGTCGGTTTGGCCCGGCGTCTGGCCGCTTCTATAATAAATAACGGAAAACTTAGTCGATAGCAAGCCCTTTCGCCCAGGCCATGACGGCCTCGGCCGAAGCCCCGGCGGCAAAGCGCTGCCCGGCCAGCCAGTTGGCGGAGCCGGCGGCCGCCCGCAGCTTCGCGTCGCTGTCGCCAAACGGGCTGCTGCCGGAGGTGCAGAACGGCACCAGCGTTTTGCCGGCAAAATCATAGCTTTCGATGAACGTGCTCATAATGCGCGGCGCTTCGCCCCACCAGATAGGATAGCCGACGAACACCACGTCATACTGCGCCATATCCGCTACCGCGCCCGCAATAGCGGGGCGGGAGGCCGGGTCGTTCATCTCGCGGTTGGCCCGGCAATCGCTCTCATAGGTGAGGTCGTCGGCGGTATAGGGCTGCTCCGGCGTTATCTCGTAGATATCCGCGCCCAGCCCCTCGGCCAGCTTCTGCGCCACGCCCGCCGTGTTCTGCGTCACGGAGAAATAGGCGACCAATATCTTGGCTTCCTGTTCCGGCTCCGGCTGCGTCTGGGGCTGCTGCGGCAGACCGTCGGCCCGCAGATAAACCATAAGAGCCGCCGCCACCTCGGCGCGGACAGCGTTTGCCCGCGGCGCGGCGGCGCCGTCTTCACGCGGCAGCAGCACGCCGCCCGCCAGAGCCCAGTCCACCGCCGTTTTGGCATAGGGGCTGACAGCGGCGCTGTCCGGGAAGTCTTTAGCGGGCGCGGCCTTTTCGCCGTCATACCGCCAGAGTATCGTAGCGAGCTGTTCGCGAGTCAGGGGATCGTTCGGGCCAAAAGTGCCGTCGCCGTAGCCCTGCATCAGTTTTTCGCTGTCCGCCCAGATAACGGCGTCGTAATACCAAGCGCCGGGCGTCGTATCGCTGAAGCCGGCGGCGTCGGCCGGGGCCAGCCCGTCGGCGGCGCGGTACAGCACCGTGGCCAGCATGGCGCGGGTGAGCGGCGCGGCCGGGGCAAACTCGCTGGCCGAAGTGCCGGTCATCAGGCCGTTATCGCAGCACCAGTCCACCGCTTCGGCATACCAGGCCCCGGCGGGAACGTCGGCAAAGCCCGCGTCGTCCGCCGCGGCCAGAGCCATACCGCCCAGCCCCAGCGCCAGCAGCAGCGCCAGCGTCAATAATATCGCCAATAATTTTTTCGTCCGCATTTTCATTTCAAACCTCCGTATTGCGTATCGTCGACCGGCTCCAGCCATTCGTTGGAGCCGTTTTCACCGGGAACCTCCACCGCCAGATGCGAGAACCAGCTGTCCGGGGCCGCGCCGTGCCAATGCTTGACGCCGGCGGGGATATTGATACAGTCGCCGGGGAGCATCTGCACCGCCTCTTTGCCCCATTCCTGATAGTAGCCGCGCCCGGCCACGCAGATCAGTATCTGGCCGCCGCCCTTGTCGGCGTGGTGGATATGCCAGTTGTTGCGGCAGCCCGGCTCAAACGTCACGTTGAAGATGCCGACCTGCTCTTTGGATACCGGGGCCAGATAGCTCTGCCCGGAGAAATACTGGGCAAAGCCGTCGTTGGGCGCGCCGATCGGGAACACCATAGAGGCGGCGTGGGCCGCCTTAGCGTCGGCGGCGGGGGCGTCTTCCGTCCACACCGTTTTGGCCAGGTTGAACACCGCCCAGGCCTTCGGCCAGCCGGCGTAAAAAGCCGCGTGAGTAACGATAGCGGCAATCTCCGCTTTCGTCACGCCGTGAGCCTTGGCGTTTTGCAGGTGATAAACAA
>CANQSW010000012.1 GCA_947626615.1 uncultured Peptococcaceae bacterium
GGTTGCAGCGCCACCAAGCCGGGCTGGCGATCTGTCAACCGCAGGTTGCATTTGGGCTATTTGGCGGCTTATACGCCAAAACGGCGGGGCAGAACCTCGCCGTTTAATGCTTTATTTTTTGCCCGCCGCTATTACGTCCCAAGCAGAAATTCCGTCAGCGCCTTTTCCACCTCGGCCGCGCTCTGTAACTGGTTGATGCGGCCGCGCAGCGCCGCCGCCCCCGGCAGGCCCTTAACGTAATACGGCAAATGCGTCCGCATCAGGCGCACCGCCGTGTATTCGCCGCATATTTCCGCCTCGCGGCGCAGCTGCCGCACCGCCACTTGCAGGATATCCTCGCGGCCGGGCGGCGGCAGAGGAGGCTTGCCGGCAAAATCCCGCACCAGATCGCGGATAAGCCAGGGGTTGCCGAGCATCGCCCGCCCCACCATCAGCCCGGCGCAGCCGCTTTCCGCGCGGCGTTTTCTGGCCACGGCCACGGAATTTATATCGCCGTTGCCGATAACGGGCACGCCAAGCGGCGAGAGCTCCCGCACCACCGCGGCGATCGGCCCCCAATCGGCCTCCCCGGCATAAAACTGCTGGCGCGTGCGCCCGTGCACCGTCACCAGCTGGGCGCCTGCTTCCGCCACCCGGCGGGCCACCTGCACCGCGTTGATATTTTCTTCGTCCCAGCCCAGACGCATTTTCACGCTGACGGGCAGCCGCACGGCTTTAACCACGGCTTCCACCACACGCGCCGCCAGCTCCGGGTCGGTCATAAGTTTGCTGCCCTCGCCGTTTTTGACGATCTTCGGCGCTGGGCAGCCCATGTTGATATCCAGCAGCACGATATTGCCGTATTCTTCGGCCTTTTGCTGCACTATAGCCGCCGCGCGGCCCATAAACTCCGGCTGAGAGCCGCAAAGCTGCACGGCCAGCCGCCCCCGCTCTCCCGCCAGGTCGAGCATAGCGAAGGTCTTTTCGCTGCCGTAGCAGAGCGCCATATCCGAGAGCATTTCGGTGAACACCAGCGCCGGCCCCTGCTCGTGCAGTATCTCGCGGAAGGCGCGGTCGGTCACGCCCGCCATTGGCGCGCAGACTATCGGGTTTTCGGCCAAAAGCTCAGCAATTCGCGTCATAAGTCTGATCCCGGTTCAGGTCGTAAAGGATCTTCAGGCCGTCCAGTGTCAGCATGGCGTCCACCACGTCCACTGTCTCGGCCACGGTGGCGATAGCGCTGGAAAGCCCCCCGGTGGCGATAGTCTTGACCTCGCCGCCCATCTCCTGCTTCAGCCGCCGCACCACGCCGTCCAGCATACCGGCAAAGCCGTAGACCAGGCCGGATTGCAGCGCCTGCACGGTGTTTTTGGCCAGAGCGTGTTCCGGCACGTCGAACTCCACGCGCGGCAGCTTGGCCGTGGAATTGCACAGCGCGTCAGCCGATACCGCCACGCCGGGCGCGATCACACCGCCCAGAAAATCGCCGGCGGCGGAAACGCAGTCGAACGTGGTGGCCGTGCCCAGGTCGATCACGATGATCGAATTGCCGTATTTCGCCCGCCCGGCCACGCCGTTCACCAGACGGTCCGGCCCGATCTCGCGCGGGTTATCCAGCAGCACTTTCATGTCGGTGCGGATATCGATAGAGACCACCAGCGGCTTTACGCCCAGATACTTGCGGCAGAGCTTCTGCCACACGTCCACCAGCGGCGGCACGGTGCTGGAGATCGCCGCGGCGTCCATATCCGCAAAAGCATAGCCCGCCGTGCGCAGCATCGCCAGCAGCATCACAGCGTATTCGTCCTCCGTTTTCTTGCGGTCGCTGGCGCAGCGGAAGTGGTGCAGGCATTGCTTCGCGTCGTAAACGCCCAGCACGGTATGCGTGTTGCCGATATCTATCACCAGTAGCATGGCTCTCCCCTCCAACAAAAAAACATATTAGAACAACTTCTGCCGTTATTCTAATATGTTTTCCCGAAATTGTCCAGCTTTTTGTCAAAACCGCGGCAGCCCGCGCGCGTCGGCCACCTTCGCCACGATAGCGGCCAGTGCTATTTTTATCGGCTCAAAAAATACGTACGGCACGCCCCCGGCCACAAAAGCCGCCGTAAAGCTGGGCAGCTCCAGCAGCATTTTCAGCTGGATAGCGCCGAAGAGATACGCGAACGCCGTCCCCACCACGCAGGCAATGATGCTGCGCGGCCAGGAGAACCCCTTGCCGCCTTTGGCCAGCAGCGAGATCAGCAAAGCGCTGATGACAAAGCCGTAAATATAGCCGCCCGTCGGCCCCAGCAGCACGCCGAAGCCGCTTTTGAAGTTGGCGAAGAACGGCAGCCCGATGCCGCCCGCCAGCACCCACACCAACACCGTCGCCACCGCGTATTTGGGCGAAAGCAGCAGACCTATCAGCATAACGGCCAGGGTCTGCGCCGTTATCGGCACGCTGCCCACCGGCACGGCTATCTGCGAGCATACCACTAACAGCGCCACCAGCATAGCCATCATGGCCAGCTTGCGAACGTTAGAAACAGGCATATCTTGCCCCTCCAGTCATTTTTGATTTGTTTTTATAATTTCATTGCCGCGAAAGTAGCGGCCCTGCCCGCGGCAAAGCTCCATTGCTGCGCCATGTACGTCCGGAGCCAAGTCGAGGTAGACCATGCCGGCCTTATCCCGGCGTAAGACGTTTTGGAACTATGAATTTTTCTAGGCGAAAAAAACGTCGCCGGTGACGAGCGTATACTCGCCGCCTTCGTCGCGCTTCACCAGCAGAGAGCCGTCCTCGTTCATATCCAGCGCCTCGCCGAAAAACGTCTCGTCCAGCGTACGGATATTAACGCGCTTGCCGAGCGTGATATTATTGGCCAGCCATTCCCGGCGGATACCGGCAAAGCCCTCCCGCGCCAGCAGGTCGTAATAATATTCCAGATGATTCAGCACCTCGCCCAGCACCTGCGCCCGGATCACCGGCTTGTCCGAGGCCAGCGCCAGCGTCGTAGCGATATCGCGGATCTCCGGCGGCAGCTCGCGGTTCAGACAGTTGATGCCGATACCGACGACCACCCATTCCACGCTCTCCACCGAGCCGTGCATCTCGGTCAGCATGCCGCAGACCTTGCGCCCGTCGATGTAGATATCGTTGGGCCACTTGATACCGGCCGCGTAGCCAAGGGCCCGTAGCCCCGCTGCCACGCCGACAGCCGTAGCGAGGCTCAGCTGCGGCGCTTTATCCGGCGGTATATGCGGCCGCAACACCAGACTGAACCACACGCCCGTGCCGCTGGGGCTGCTCCAGGCCCGCCCCAGACGCCCGCGCCCGGCCGTCTGCAAGTCCGCCGCCGCCACCGCGCCGTGCGGCGCGCCAGCGTCCGCCCAACGCTTGGCGTAGATATTGGTGGAATCCACCTCCGTCAGATATTTATACTCCTGCCCCAGCCAGGCCGTGTGCAGATACGGCAAAAGCTCCGCCTGGCGGATACCGTTCGGCGCCAGCCGGTAGCCCTTGCGGCGCACCGCCTCCACGGTATAACCCTCCTGCTCCAGCGCCTGCACGTGCTTCCACACCGCCGCGCGGGAGATGCCCAGCTTTTCGCTGATCTGCTCGCCCGACACGTAATCGTCCGCCGCGTACAGCAAAGCGAACACGTCGTCCCTTATTGACATTTGCGCGCCTCCGTCAAAAATATAATGCATTATGCTGCTATTATAAGGCAAGCTCCGGCATTTGTCAACTAAAAATTATAAAAAAGTAAACAATTATCGCAAAGCCATAAACAAAGGACTTCCCGGCCAGCGACCGAGAAGTCCTTTGCAGTTTGGCTGTTCAATTATGCCGCGCCGGACGCGGAACGACCCAGCAGACGCGCCGCTATTGTCGCTGCCTCGCCTTCCGCGACCCAGCAGAAGCGCGCGGTTCGTCAGCAAGCAAACAGACTGACGACAACGCAGACGCGCCGCTATTGTCGCTTCCTCGCCCTCCGTAACCCAGCAGAAGCGCGCGGTTCGCCAACAAACGAGCAAACTGACGACACAGCAGATGACGTGCAGTTGCACCACACTGTTCCGACACCCGGCAGAGACGCAAATGTGCTTGCGGTTCGCCGTAACCAATACCCTGGCGGGTACCCCTCGCGCAGCCAATACCCTTGCGGGTACCCCTCGCGATTCCAATACCCTTGCGGGTACCCCTCGCGATTCCAATCAACCATCGCCTACGGCTCGGTTTCTTGGACGCTCGGCTGTCATGCTGCGCCTTCGGCTTGCACTCTTGGGCGCTCGGCTGTACCCATTAGGGCACCCCTCGCGATTCCAATCATGCTGCGCCTTCGGCTTGCACTCTTGGGCGCTCGGCTGCAAATCGCCGGAGGCGTACTCATAGTACGCCGACAAACGAGCAGACTGACAACACAGCAGGCGTGCTGCTATTGTCGCTGCCTCGCCTTCCGTAACCCAGCAGAAGCGCAAATGTGCCGCAAGATGCTGGGCACTCGGCTGTGAGTCGCCGGAGGCGTACTCATAGTACGCCGACAAGTGAGGAAGCTGACGACACAGCAGGCGTGCCGCTATTGTCGCTTCCGCGCCTTCCGCAACCCAGCAGAAGCGCAAGAGTGGTGCGAATGCAAGGAGTCAGGCTGTGAGTCGCCGGAGGCGTACTTTACGTACGCCGACAAGCGAGCAGACTGACGACACAGCAGGCGTGCCGCTATTGTCGCTTCTGCGTCTTTATCGGCAGCCCCAGCAGCCGGAAACAGGTTTGCACTTCCTACACCCCTCGTCGGTCGCGCCGGCCACGTCCTTCTCCGGGCAGCCTTTGGCGGGGTTGCCCTTGCAGCTCACCTGCCGTTTGGTCTCATGCCCGCAGACGCAGGGGCAGCTGTCGTCGTCCAGGCAGCAATACGTCTTGCAGTCGTCCTCTTCTTCTGCCTCGGCCGCGGCGGCCGCCGTGTCGGAGCAGGTGCAGCAGGGCATCATAAACGGAATACAGCCGCAGATACAGTTGTTCTTGCCGTCGCCCGTGCCGCAGCAGGGCCAGCAGCAGGGATTGCAGCAGCATTTTTCCTCTTCTTCCTCGCCCGCCACGCTGCGGCAGGCGCAATCCTGCGCAAACTGATACAGCTCCGCCAGGCGTTCGCCGTGGTTGCGCGAATCCTGGATCAAGCTCAAAAGCACCTCGCGGTGCGACATTTCCGTCAGATAATTCGCCAGATTTTCGTAATCGCTGCTCATCTGCATTTCGTTGTAGATAGCTTCTTTGATAGCGCGGCAGAAGCCCTTGGGCTCCTCGATGCAAACTTCGCCCACGCAGTAACATTCGCAGGTCAGCTCGCGGAGGATCTGCTGCAAAAGGGCGTAATGACGGCGTTCGTCCAAGCTGAACTGGCGGAACATCTCTTTGTCGACCTCGCATTGCGCGTTATCCACCATGCAGCAATAGAACAGCTCGGCCTCTCTGGCTCTCACCATCGCTTCGGCAAAAATATCCTCCACGCCCTGGCTGCCGGTCTTGCACTCACAATCCGCGTAAAACGGTTTCTCCTTACACAAACAAAGTTTTCTGGCCATAATATGGACCTCCTTTTTCTCTCTATGGAGTATTCATAATATAGCTTATGGCCGGGGTGCGGCTTGGTGCTTGTCTGGCCGCCTGACCGGGGGCAAAATTTCCCTTTATTTGCCAGGCAAAACCTGTTAAAATAGAAAAAAAGGCGTTTCAGGCTGATTTCAGCCGGGCGGCGTATGATCGTTTACAGACAGGAGGTATGGTTATGCGGATATTGCTGGCGGAAGACGAGGTCTCGATCGCCAAGGCGCTGAAGGTGCTGCTGGAGAAGAATAAATACGCGGTAGACGCGGTGCACGACGGCGAGACCGCCTGGGATTATATCGAGGCGGGCGGCTACGACCTGCTGGTGCTGGATATCATGATGCCGCGGCTGGACGGGCTGGAGGTCTTGAAGCGCGCGCGGGCCGCGGGCATCGCCACGCCCGTGCTGCTGCTCACCGCCAAAAGCGAGGTGGAAGATAAGGTGGCCGGGCTGGACGCCGGGGCCGACGATTATCTGGCCAAGCCGTTTGCGGCCAGCGAATTTCTGGCGCGCGTGCGGGCGCTCTCCCGCCGCAGCGGCGTTTACGCGCCGGAGCTTTTGCAATACGCCAACCTCACGCTGGATTGCGGCAAATACACGCTTACCGCCGGCGAGAACAGCGTGCGCCTGAACAACAAGGAATTCCAGCTTTGCGAGCTTTTCATGCGCAACCCCCGCCACGTTTTCTCCACCGAACATTTAATGGAGCGCGTCTGGGGGCTGGACGCCGAAGCCGAGATCGACGTCGTCTGGACGTACATCGGCTTTCTGCGTAAAAAAATGAAGCAGATCGGCGCGCAGGCGGAGCTTCGAACGATCCGCGGCGCGGGTTACACGCTGGAGGCCGCGTCATGCTGAAGAAAATGCGCTGGCGCTTCATCGCTCTCGCGATGGCGGCGTTCGCCACGGTGGTGCTGGCGCTGCTTTTGGCCAGCAACCTGCTCAACTATTATATGACCGCACGCCAGCAGGACGAAACGCTGCAAATGCTCTATGAGCTGGAAAGCTCCGATCTCCCCTTCTTCCCGGCCGAGGATATCCGCATCTTTAAGGGCGGCCCGCTGGAGGGCTTTTCCGCCGAAGTCCGCTATATGACCCGCTTCTTCACGGTCTATTGCCGGGCGGACGGCAGCGTCGCGGGCGTCGGCCACGACCACATCGCCTCGATCTCGCCGGAGGAAGCCGCCGCTTTTGCCGCCGATATCTTAGCTTCCGGCAAGACCAAAGGCTATTACCAAAATTACCGTTATCTAAAGGCCGCTTACGCCGGCGGCCATATGCTGATCTTCCTGAACTCCGAAAGAGAGCTGCGCGCCGTGCGCTCGCTGCTGCTGATCAGCTGCGCCGTCTCCGCCGCCAGCCTAGCCGCCGTTTTTCTGCTGGCGCTGCTGCTCTCCGGCCGGGCCGTGCGCCCATACGTGCAGAACCTTGCCATGCAGAAGCGCTTCATCACCGACGCCAGCCACGAGCTGAAAACGCCGCTCACGGCTATCGCCACCAGCGCCGACGTGCTGGCCATGGAGCAGGCCGACAACGAGTGGGTGCAGAATATCCAGACGCAGACAGAGCGTCTCAGCCGCCTCATTAACGACCTGATCGCTCTTTCCCGGCTGGACGAAGCGCAGCCCCTGCCCCAGAAGACGGAATATTCTCTCTCCGAGGCCGTCTGGGAGGTGGCCGAGCCGATGTCCGCCCTCTGCCGCGCCCGGGGCTTCGCCTACACGCAGAATATCGAGGACGATATCACTGTTTCCGGCGACCGGCAGGCGGTGCAGCAGATCGTCTCGCTGCTGCTGGATAACGCGCTGAAATATACGAACTCCGGCGGCAGCATCAGCCTCACAGTCGCCAAGGCCGCCAAAAAGGCCGAGATAACGGTGTTCAACACCTGCGAATACATCGACCCGGCGGAGACCGCCCGCCTGTTCGAGCGTTTTTACCGCCCGGATACCAGCCGTTCCAAGCAGACGGGCGGCAGCGGTATCGGCTTATCCATCGCCAAGGCCGCCGCCGAAGCCCAGGGCGGCAAAATTCGCGTGGAAACCACGGACGGGTTGAGCCTCGCTTTCATCGTCACGCTGCCCCGCTGAAAAACCAGATAGAAAAGGCATGACGCGCCAAATCGGCCGTCATGCCTCATTTTTGTTCTCCAAACAGCGGTTTTTCGCCGCTTTTATTCTATTATCTACTCGATTATCTGCGGAAAACGCAGCTTTTCCAACAGCTTCAGCAGCAGCGGCCGCAGATCCGGCGTCACCCAGCAGATAAGCTCGCCCGCCGCCGCGTCCACCGTGCTGACTAGGGCCAGATTATCGTACGCCTCGATGATTTTGTTGAAGCGGTCGATTTTTTCCGCCGGCACGCGCACGCGCACCGCTTCTGCCGGGTAATTTTCCGCCAGGCGGCGGCAAAGCTCCCGGTCGTCCGCCGCCGTATAACTAGACATCGGCCGCGCCCCCTTCCTCGCGCACCGGGCGGCGGATAATGCAGCCCGCCGGCACCGCCTCGTCGCAGGCCAGCCAGGCGTGCTCCATAGCGTGCGGCAGAGCCGCCGCCGGCTCGCCGTCCTCGCGCCAGATAGCGCGAATAGATAGCGGCCGCACGTCCCCCTCCGGCAGCAGTATTTCAACGGTATCGCCCAGCGCCAGATGATTGCGCTGCTCGATGTGCAGACGGCGCAGCTTTTGGTCATAGCCCAGCGCCACGGCGGCGAAGTCATAACCGCGGAAGCTGTACGAGGAATCGTAAACGTAATCCCCCGGCCCGGGCGGGCGCAGAGCGAAGCCCGTGCAGTATTGCCGGTGGCTCACCTTTTGCAGCTCCGCCGTCCAGTCGGGGTCAAAGGCGTAATATTGGCGGCAGCCGGCGGCAGTTTTGACTTCCGCCCGCTCAAAGGCCCGCCAGCAGGCGTCCAGCGCCCGGCGGTAGATGCGCGTCACGTTGGCCACGTAATAGGCGCTTTTCATGCGCCCTTCGATCTTCAGGCTGCTGATCCCCGCCGCCAATATCTCCGGCAGCAGCTCGATCAGGCAGAGGTCTTTGCTGTTCAGGATATACGAGCCCCAGCGGTCCTCCTCCAGCGGCAGCGGCGCGCCCGGCCGCCGCTCCTCCACCAGCTGATATTGCCAGCGGCAGGGCTGCGCGCAATCGCCCAGGTTGGCGGAGCGCCCCGTTAAAAAGCTGGAGAGCAGACAGCGGCCGGAATACGCCATGCACATCGCCCCGTGCACGAATATTTCCAGCTCCGCCGTCGTCTGCGCCGCTATCTTCGCGCAATCGGCCAGGCTCACCTCCCGCCCCAGGATAACGCGGGCCGCCCCCTGCTCCTGCCAGAAGCGCGCCGCCTCGCTGTTGGTGCTGCTGGCCTGCGTGCTGATATGCCGCGCCACCTGCGGCGCGATCTCTTTGGCCAGACGGAAAACGCCCGCGTCCGCGATGATAAAGGCGTCCACCCCGGCGGCGGCCGCCGCCGCCAAAAGCTCGCGCAGCGCCGGCAAATGCTCCTCGTGCGGGTAGACGTTCACCGTCAGATATAGCTTCACGCCGTGCGCGTGGGCGAAGCTCACCGCCTCCGGCAGCTCGTCCGCCGCAAAGTTTTTCGCCCGCTCGCGCAGGCTGAAATCGCGCGCGCCCAGATACACCGCGTCCGCGCCGTAAAGCACCGCCGTTTTCAGCTTCTCCCGATCGCCGGCCGGGGCCAGCAGTTCCGGCTTACGCAAAAATATCCCTCCAAGCGTTTTCAGGCCGCGCCGTTGGCGTTATGCTCCGCCAGCGTGCGGGCAAAGCTATGCTCGCCGCTCCCGTCGTTCTTGGTGCGGTAATAATAATAATCCGTGTCGGCCGGCTCCAGCGCCGCGTCGATGCAGGCCAGCCCCGGCGAACAGATCGGCCCGGGCGGCAGGCCGGCATACATATAAGTGTTGTACGGGTCGTCTCTTTCCAGGTCGCGGTAAAGCACCCTGTCCACGTCCCCGCCCAAAAGATAAACTATGGTCGCGTCGATCTGCAGCAGCTGCCCGCGCGCCAGCCGGTTATAGATGACGCTGGCGATAAGCGGCCGCTCGCTGTCCACCTTGGCTTCGCGCTCGATCATGGCGGCCACGGTCAAAAGCTCGTGCGCGCTGTAACCGTCGCCCAGCGCCGCCGCCTTGGCCTGACGCTCCTCCGTCCAAATCTTATCGAACTGCGCCAGCTGCAGAGAGAGCAGATCCTCCGCGCCCCACGTCAGCAGCACGTTGTACGTCTCCGGGAACAAAAAACCCTCCACGCGGTCATAGGGCCGCTCGTCGGGCGATTCCGCCGGGATATACGCATAGGGCAGCTCCATATCCGCGCAGGCGGCCAGAAATTCCTCCGCCGTGCAGAGCCCCGTTTCCGCCCAGATAGCGGCCACCTGCGGCACGGTCTTGCCCTCCGGTATCGTCACGTTTATGGTGTTATCCGCCGCGCCGCCGCGCTTTAGGGCCGCCAACACCGCCGCATAATCGAGCTCGCCCTCAAAAGTGTAGGTGCCGCTGCGCAGGTCGCCGTCTGCACCCTGCCCCTTCACGTAGAGCCGAAAAGAGAGCTCGTTTTTCACCACGCCCGCCTCGGCCAGCCGGGCCGCCACGGCCTGCGTCCCCATGCCGCTCGCGATATCCACCGTCACCGGCGCGGCCAGCCGCACCTCTCCCGGCGCTATGTAGCCAAACGCCGCCACGCCGGCAACGACCAGCAGCAATAGCAGCAGCAGAACAGCCACCGGGCCTTTTTTCAGTTTTCTCTTTGCCACTTCACACACGTCCTTCCCAATAATTTCAACTATACGCCGCGTTGGCCAGGCAAATCGCCGCCTTTATTCTAGCATTTTTTCCCCGTTTTGACAACCTCCGATAATCGCGCGCAAAAAACCCCGGCCTAAAGCCGGGGTCAAAGCCCGCTGCCTCTCGGCGCGTTTATTTTTCCTGCAGCAGCGCCACCGCGTGCGCCGACATACCCAGCCCGTCGCCCTCAAAGCCCAGGCCCTCGGTCGTCGTCGCCTTGATGCCCACCGCCTGCTGCGGCAGCTCCAGCGCGGCCGCCAGCTGCTCTTTGATAGCCGGAACGTGCGGCGCCAGCTTCGGCCGCTCCGCCACCACCACCGCGTCGATATTCACGATGTCGTAGCCCGCGCCGCGCACGGTGTCCGCCACCTGACGCAGCAGATCGAGGCTGCGCGCCCCGCGGAACTTATCGTCCGTGTCCGGGAAGAGGTGGCCGATATCCGCCAGCCCCGCCGCGCCCAGCAGCGCGTCCATAATGGCGTGGGTCAGCACGTCCGCGTCGGAATGGCCCAAAAGCCCCTTCGCAAATGGAATATTCACCCCGCCGATGATCAGATCCCGCCCGGCCACCAGCCGGTGCACGTCATAACCGATACCGATCCTCATTTTGCCTCACGCTCCTGTAAGATAAGCTCCGCCAGCCGCAGATCGAGCGGCGTGGTTATTTTGATATTCTCCTCGCTGCCCCAAACCAGCGCCACCGTTTTGCCGGCGGCGGCCAGCAGAGCCGCGTCGTCCGTAAAATCCTTGTCCAGCGTGGAATACGCCTCCAGCAGCGGCTCTATGGCGAAAACCTGCGGCGTCAGCGCGCGCCACAAAAGCTCCCGCTGCAGGCTGCCGGCAATGCTCCCCACCAGCTGCCCCGGCCCGGCCGTTTCCGGCAGAGCCGCCGCGGTCTTTATCGTATCCGTCACCGGCGCGGCCAAAATAGCCCCGGCATAACCGGGAGCCGCCGCCGCGGCCGCCACGGCGCGGAAATCCGCCGCCGAAAGCAGCGGCCTCGCCCCGTCGTGTATCGCCACCAGGTCGGCCTGACAGCTGATGTGCGGCAGAGCCGCCGCCACCGAGCGCAGCCTGGTGCTGCCGCCCTCCGCCACCGTCACGCCGTGCAGGAGATCAGCCTCGCGCAGCAATTCTTTCACCTGCCGCACCTCGCCCGGCGCGGCCGCCACCACGATCTGCGCCACGTCCGCCTCGGCCTGGAACAGGCGCACGGAATGGAGCAGAACGGCCTCGCCCGCCAGCGGCAAAAACATCTTGTTGACCTCGGCGCCCATACGCCGCCCCTGACCGGCAGCCAGGATAATCACCGCGATCCGCATATTTCTCCCCTCCGTTTGAAGCTATTGCCCGTCCTCCGCCACCTTGGCAAAGATCATGCGCCCGGCGGCGGTCTGCAAAACGCTGCTCACCTCGGCCGCCACCTGCCCGCCGATATACGGCCGGCCGTTTTCCAGCACGATCATCGTGCCGTCGTCCAGAAAAGCCACGCCCTGGTTCGGCCCTTTGCCGGCCTGCACCACGTTCACCGTCATCGTCTCGCCCGGCAGCCACACGGCCCGCAGCGCCCCCGCCAGCTCGTTCACGTTCAGGATCCGCACGCCCTGCACCTGCGCCACCTTGCCCAGGTTATAATCGTTGGTGATAACGGTCGCGTTAAGATCCTTCGCCAGCCGCAGCAGCTTGTTGTCCACGTCGCTTATCTCGGGATAATCCGTCTCCAGCGTGACAACGCCGCCCGGCAGCTCCTTCTGCATACGGTTCAGGATATCCAGCCCGCGGCGGCCGCGGTTGCGCTTCAAAACGTCCGGCAGGTCGGCGATATGCCGCAGCTCGTCCAGCACGAACACCGGCACGGCCACCTGCCCCTCGATGAAGCCGGAACGGCAGATATCCGCGATACGCCCGTCGATGATAACGCTGGTATCCAGCAATTTAAGCTCGGTGGCCAGCGGTTCGCCGGCGGCGGCCACCCCGCCTCGGCCGGAGCGCCAGTTGAACAGGGCGATGAACTCCGCCCGCTTGCGATAACCCACCACCACGCCGATATACGCGAACATCAGCAGCGAGAGTATCATCAGATAAGGCCCGATGACGTGCACCTTGCCCACCACGGAATTCAGCAGACTCGCGATGACCAGCCCCACGATCAGGCCGAACACCGTGCTGCAGATATCCGGCAGAGGCATTTTGAAAAAGCGGTTCAACGTGTGGCCAAGAGTGGTGGCCGCCCAGCTCATCAGCGGTGAGAGCAGTATCATCGAGACCATCACGCCGATAAACGTGGCGGAGACCACCGCGATCCAGCGCTCCACCGTGTCCATCTCGGCCGAAAACAGATACGAAAGCCAAAAAACGCCCACGCCCACCGCCGTATAAAGCAGCGTCACCGTCGCCAGCCGCAGAAAATGCAGCAGCGTCATGCGGCGCGGCGGCTTGGCCTCCGGCGCGGCCGGGGCAGCCTCCGGCGCGGCGTCCGGTTTGTTATCCATGACATAACCTCCAGAAATCCGGCTTGTATATTTTCTATTCTACGGTAAAAGCGGATATCCTGCCCTGCGGCAAAAAAGAAACCCGGCTGCAACAGCCGGGCCGCTAAAAAATATAGTTTATTCCGCCGCGCGCAAAATATCGTCGATACGCCCGGCAAATCCCTGCGCCGCCGCCTCGCGCCGCAGCAGCCAAAGCTCGCTGAAAAGTATCTCCCGCGCCTGCTCGAACAGCCGCTTCTCGCTGCTGGAGAGCGGCTTTTTCCGCTCGCGCTCGGCCAGATTGTGCACGATCTGCGCCAGCTCCACCACGTCGCCGCCCTTGATCTTATCCACCAGCAGGCGAAAGCGGTGATTCCACTTCTCCGGCAGCTGCGGCAGGCCGGCCGTCTCCCCTCCCTCCAGAATATCCAGCACCCGCCCCGCGTCGCGGGCGCTCATGATCTCGCGCAGGCCCAGCTGCTCCGCCGCCGTCACCGGCACGGTCACTTTCAGGCCGCAGAAGGGCAGATTCAGAATATAACAATCGCGCGCCAGCCCGCCGATATCCCGGCGCTCTATCGCCTCCACCACGCCCGCGCCGTGCACGGGATAGACCACCTTATCCCCCACCTGATACATCAGACCGCCCCCTCACCGGTTGATTTTATGCAATTTTCCGCCGGAATATGACCGAACGGAGCCGCCCCGCATAAATTATAACCGACAAGCCCTTTGCACCCGTCCATAAGGAGGCCCTCGCCATGAACCGACTGCTCGATCTCCAGCAAAAAGCCGACGCTTATCTCATCGTCAACCCCGCCGCCCTGCAAACCGCCCTGCAGCTGCAGCTGAACAGCGTGCGGCTGCAACAGAAGCTGCTGGCCGCCGCCAACTCCTGCGGCTGCATCAAGCTCGGCACCGCCAAGCTGCCCCTGCCCGAAGACGCCGGCTGGGCCGAGCTGAAAAGCCAGCCCACCGGCGACGACCTTGCCGGCCTCTGCCCCGCCTGCCGGCAGGAGCTTTCCGAACGTCTGGGCGCGCTGCTTTTCTACGCCGCGGCGCTGGCCAACCTGCTGGGTCTGGACCTTGGCGAGATCTGCGACAAAGAGATCGATAAGCTCGACCTGCTCGGCTATTTCATGCTGATGTAGGCGCAAAAAAAAGACCGGCGGCAAGCTCCGCACGGCCTTTAATTTTCCGCGGCGTCGGTCTGCCGCCGCTTCAGCCGGGCGCGAACGGCCAGCCGCAGCAGCCAAAGCGCGGCCAAAACGGCGGCCGTTACCGCGCCGTAAAGCAAAATGCCGGTATACCACGGCGCGGACTGCATGGCGTACCGCGCCGGGCGCGCCTTAATCTCGCCAAACACGTACAGGCCATAGACAACAAAAGCGCCGACCGCCGCCGCCATGCACACGGGTAAAATTTTAGCCAGCTTTTCCAGCATAAAGCCCTCCCGCCTAGAAAGTGTTTCGCCAACGCGCTCCGCTCAGGTAAATTCCGCCTTATGCCGCCAAACGTAAGCGCGATTCAGCGCGTTCAGGTCCTCCTCATAGCGCCAAAAAGCGGCGTCGCATTCGCTCAGAGCCTTTGCGTTGCAGCGTCCGTCGATACGTCGAGCAGCTCGCAGCGCTCCTCCCTCGCCGCGGGAAGCTCCCGCCCAAAGAGGCCGAGCGCCCGGCGGCATATTTCCGCCGTTTGCCTGGCGCCGATAGTCTGAAACGCGTTCGCCAGCTCCCCGGCCAGATCGCCGCTGGAATTAGTCAAAAACTGGGCAAAACCGCCGTTGTTCACCTCTGCCTCGCAGGTCTGCGTAATAAAAAATATCCGCTCCGGGGCACTCAATGCGGCCATATTGTCGCCGGATTCGCATTTTTGCGCCACGTAGTCCGCCAAAGCGACGATAAACTCGTTCTCGTCGGCTATTTGCCAAATTTTGTAGATAGACATTTTCCCGCCCTCCTCAGGGCAAAATATATCGCCAATGCGCTCCGTTCACAGCTTTTTGATCGGGTGCCGAATGACCGTCCGCCATTTCTCCGGGGCGACCTTCCGCGCGTCCGTCAAATAAATCTCATGGTGCAGCCGCGTCGCCGACATAGTGTTGGCGTAGCCGTTTTCCGCCAGATATTCGTCCATTAAAGCGACGCTGGCCGGCTCGTCGTCAAAAGGCCCGACGTGCAGCATCTGCACGCACAGCCCCTCGTCGACGGTCAGAAACTCCGCCGCCGAACAGTCCAGCTTTTTCTTTTGGCTCGCCGTTTCCACCGCCCAGGCAACGTCCTCTTTGCTGACAAAATCCGGCAAGCGGATAACGGAGAGCCAATGCAGCGCGGCCTTGTTCGCGTAATCCATGCCGTCAGAGTCGCCCTGCCGCCAGAAGCCCTCCAGCGGCGGCACAACGTACTCAAAGAAGCCCGCGATCTTGTAGTCCGTCTTATAACTCATCTTCAGGGTGTACGCCACCGCATAAAGCACGCCGATCGCCCGCTGATACGCGCCGCCGGGCTCGTTCGGGTCGCCCTTGCCCCGCACCGCGATATAATTCATCGGCGGCACGTTGACGATCTCCGGCTTATTTTTCGGCAGATAAAATTCTTTATACTCTTTCTTGAAGTCAAACGCCATATGTCCCTCCGTCAAATATCGTCACAGCAGCCCCAGCAGGCTAAACGCCACCCGCAAGTCGTCCGCGCCGTACAGCTTCAGGCCGCATTTTTTGGCCGCCGCCCGCACGTTCGGCCGCCCCGCCGTCACCACGTTGCCAAAGCCCAGCCGCGCGGCCTCGCGCAGCCGCTGCTCCGGCTGGCCGATGGGGCGCAGCTCACCCGTCAGGCCGATCTCGCCCACCGCCGCCAGGTCTGGCGGCAGGGGCCGGTCAAAATAAGCCGAGGCCACCGCCGCCGCCACCGCCAGGTCGACGGCGGGGTCGTCCACGCGCAGCCCCCCGGTCACGTTCACGTAAACGTCCTGATTGCCGAGGTTCAGCCCCACTTTCTTTTCCAGCACGGCCAGGATTATCAGCAGCCGGTTATAATCGAGGCCGGAGGCCAAACGCCGGGCGTTGCCAAAATTGGTCGGGCTGGTCAGGGCCTGTATCTCCAGCAGCACGGGGCGCGCCCCCTGCAGCACGCAGCCCACCGCCGCGCCCGCCACCTGCCGCTCGCGGTGCGTGAGGAACACCGCCGTGGGGTCGTCCAGCGCGGTGAGGCCACGCTCCGTCATCTCAAACACGCCGATCTCGTTGGTGGAGCCGAAGCGGTTCTTGATCGAGCGCAGCAGCCGCAGATTCGCCAATCTGTCGCCCTCAAAATACAGCACGGTATCCACCATATGTTCCAGCACGCGCGGCCCGGCGAGGTTGCCCTCCTTGGTCACGTGGCCCACCAGTATCACGGCCACGCCGCGCTCCTTGGCCAGCTTCAGCAGCTCGTTGCCGCATTGGCGCACCTGCGAGACGCTGCCGGGCGCGGCCGCCAGCTCCGGCAGGAACACCGTCTGGATAGAATCGACGATCAGCAGGCGGCAATCCTGCCGCTCCGCCTGCCGCAATATCGCCTCAAGGTTGTTCTCCGTCAGCAGCCAGAGGTCGTCAGAGAGCGTCCCCAGCCGCTCGGCCCGCATACGCACCTGCGGCGCGCTCTCCTCGCCGGAGACGTAGAGCACCCGCCCGAAGCCGCCGCTGACGGCCAGCGCCAGCTGTAATAAGATAGTGCTTTTGCCGATGCCGGGCTCGCCGCCCAGCAGCGTCAGAGAACCGGGCACCAGGCCGCCGCCCAGCACCAGATCCAGCTCCGCCAGCCCGGTGGGCACGCGCGTCAGCTCGGCCATGGACACCTTGGCTATCGGCTGCGGCACGTTATCCGAAGCCGCCGAAAGCCCCCCGCCCGGCGCCGCCGCCGGGGCTATCTCCTCCACCACGGAGTTCCAGGCGCCGCAGGCGGTGCAGCGGCCCTGCCATTTGGCAAACTGCGCACCGCACTCCTGGCAAACGAATATCTGCTTATTTTTCATATATTTTGCTCCCAAAAAAAGTGGATTTTTTCTCTCACCGCTTTTTTTCGGCGTTTATTCGGCCTTTTCCTGCTCCGCGTCCGGCTTGGCGGCCTCGGCGGCCGCATTTTTTTCATCTGAAGCCGCCGTCACTTTTTTCTGCCGCGTTTTTCGGCCAGAAGCCGCTCCCTTAGCGGGTTTGGGCTCGGTCTGGCTGAATTTTATCTGATCGCCCTCAGCATACCCCCAGATCTCGTCGCCCGCCGCAAATTTCTGCGCGAGCAGATCCTCGCTTAAAGGATCCTCCAGCAGACGCACCACCGCGCGCTTCAGGGGTCTTGCGCCGTATTCCGCGTCGAAGCCGGCCTCGGCCAGCAGCTTCACGGCGCTCTCCGTCACGTGCAGAGTGATCTCCTGCGCCGCCAGCCGCTTTTGCAGGTCGGCCGCCAGCAGGGCCGCGATGCGCTCGATCTCCTCGGTCTGCAGGCTGCGGAACACCAGTATATTGTCGATACGGTTGATGAACTCCGGCCGGAAGCTCTTCTTCACCGCGTCCAGCGCGCGGGCCTTGTTCTGCTCGTATTCCGATTCCGCGCGGGCCTTGCTTTGGTCGCCAGCGGCAAAGCCCAGCGAGGAGTGTTTGGCGGTGCTGCCGCCCAGGTTGGAGGTCATAATGATGACGGTGTTGCGGAAATCGACCGTGCGGCCCTTGCTGTCTGTGAGGCGGCCGTCGTCCAGCACTTGCAGCAGGACGTTGAACACGTCGGGGTGCGCCTTTTCGATCTCGTCCAGCAGGATAACGCTGTACGGGCGGCGGCGTACGGCCTCGGTCAGCTGGCCGCCCTCATCGTGGCCAATATAGCCGGGAGGCGCGCCGATCAGCCGGGCCACGGTGTGCTTCTCCATATATTCGCTCATATCCAGACGGATCATCGCGTCGTCGCTGCCAAAAAGCGCGTTGGCCAGCGCCTTGGAAAGCTCCGTTTTGCCCACGCCCGTGGGCCCGAGAAAGATGAACGAGCCGATCGGGCGCTTCGGGTCTTTTAAGCCCGCGCGGCCGCGGCGTATCGCCCTGGCCACCTCGCGCACGGCCTCGTCCTGGCCGATAACGCGCTGGTGCAGCAGCTCCTCCAGGTGCAGCAGCTGCTCCTGCTCGCCCTTTTGCAGCTGCGCCACCGGGATACCGCTCCAG
>CANQSW010000013.1 GCA_947626615.1 uncultured Peptococcaceae bacterium
AGATGTTGGACACCCCCAGCACGGTCTGGAGCCCCAACTCCTCCCGGACAGCCCGCACCGCCTTCAGCGTCTCCGCCGCCTGCTCCTGCTGGGCGGAGACGGTGAGGGTCAGGCAGTCGATGTAAATATCCTCGCGCGGTATGCCCAGAGCGAGGGCGGCTTCCATAATGCGGCGGGCGATAGCAAGGCGCGCCGCCGCCGTCTGCGGTATGCCGCCTTCGTCCAACGTCAGGCCGATGACCGCCGCGCCGTAGCGCTTGACCAGCGGCAGGATACTTTGCAGCGATTCCTGCTTGCCGTTCACGGAATTGACGATAGCCTTGCCGTTTACGGCTCTAAGCCCCGCTTCAATGGCCGCCGGGTCGGCGGAATCTATCTGAATCGGCAGGTCTGCCGCCGCTTGTATGGCTTTTATGGCCAGCGGCATAAGCTCGGCTTCGTTCAGCCCGGGCAGGCCCACGTTCACGTCCAAAATCGCCGCGCCGGCCTGCTGTTGCTCTATGGCTTTGGCGGCGAGGTAATCGAAATTCCGCTCGCGCAGAGCCTGTTGCAGCATTTTCTTGCCGGTGGGGTTCAGCCGCTCGCCCACGATCTGGGGCGACGCTAAATAGACCGTTCTGGTGGCGGAGCAGACGGCCGCCTCGCTGACTGTGGCCCGGGCAGCGCAGCTAAGTGGAGCAAGCTCCCGCGTAAGCGCCGCGATGTAGGCGGGCGTGGTGCCGCAGCAGCCGCCCATAAATTTCACGCCGAGCGCGGCAAATTCCCGCATTTCGGCGGCAAATTCGTCGGGTTTCAGCGCGTATTCACCGGTCACCGGGTCCGGCAGGCCAGCGTTTGCCTTCACCAGCAGCGGCAGGTTGGTATGCCGCGCCAGCTCCCGCATGATAGGCAGTATCCCGGCCGGGCCGGGCGAACAGTTGATGCCGATAGCGTCGACGCCGATGGCGGAGAGCAGGCAGGCCATTGCCTCCACGCTGTCGCCGCCGAAGGTGCGGCCGTTTTGGTCGAAAGTCAGCGAACAGACGACGGGAAGGCTGGTGTTTTCCTTGGCGGCGAGCACGGCGGCCTTCATTTCGTACAGGCTGGTGAACGTCTCCAGCACCGCAAGATCGGCTCCCGCGGCTTCTCCGGCGACGAGCATTTCCCGGAAGCAGTCGTAGGCCGTCTCAAAAGAGAGCGTGCCGGCCGGCTCCAGCAATTCGCCCAGAGAGCCAATATCCAGCGCGACCAGAGCTTCGCCTGCCGCCGCCTCGCGGGCCAGCCGAATGTTCCCTTGGATAACGTCCGCCGGCGCATAGCCGCTGCCGGCGAGCTTCAGTCGGTTGGCGCCGAAGGTGCAGGCATAGATAACGTTCGCCCCAGCGTCGATATAAGCGCGGTGGATAGCCCGCAGCACGTCGGGGTGGGAGAGGGCAAAAACCTCCGGGTTTTCGCCCAACTTCAGCCCGCGCGAGAGCAGCATAGTCCCCATCGCGCCGTCCAAAATTACGAATTCTTTCTGCAAAAGCCCTGCAAAGGCCGGGTTCATCATGGTCATCGCCTCGTTTATTATTTGTTGCAGCCGCCGCTCTGGCTGTAGGGGCAGAAGCTCTGGCTGGGGCAGGCGGCGCATTTATCGCCCGCGTAGTCTGCGTGGCGCGGCGGGCGCGGAGCAAGGCCGATAACGGCTGTGACGGATTTGCGCGGCAGCAAAAGGTCGCTGCGGCTGACCGTCAGCCCGATTATCCGCCCGGCGTCCAAAAGCTGGCAGAGCGGCCGCTGCAGCGCAAGCGGCAGGTCGCCGTAGCCGGGGCTGAAACGCCGGGTGAGGAACAGCTTCTCCGCCGCAAAATGCCGCGCCAGGGCGGCCTGCAGCTGATCGCAGAGGTTTTCCACCGCCGCCGAAGCCAAAGCGTCCAGCAGCAGCGCCCGGCTGATATCCGCCGTTTCGGTACGCCTGATCAGATCGTCCGCCGTCTGGCCGAGCGTGGCCGCCAGCAGCAGGCAGCCGGGGGAATCCGCTAAAAGAGCGGCTATATCCGCGCCGGGCAAGTTGACGGCGGTATCCCGCAGCAGCACGCCCTCCGGCGTTCGGTCGATAGCGAAGCGCCGCCAGACGAAGCGCGGCACGGCAGCCGCCAGCAGCTCCGCTTCCGCCGCGTCCAGCCGGTCGGTAAGCTCCGCCGGGGGTTTGGCGCCAGCGGGCAGGCGCAGATAACGCAGCGCCTCGGCGCGGTCGGGCCGCAGGGCGTCTATAACGATGTCGTTGGAAGCTCCGTTTGGCATGGGCCACCTCCGCCGGATAAATTATTCTTTAGAATTTGTTCAAAAATCGCATCCACTCTTATTTTGCACGATTTCCGTGAAAATCTTAGCTTCTAGCTGGGCTTTTGCCTGACTTTCTTTTTAAAACAAATGTTCTAATTTATGCAGGCTTTTCTTATGATTATTAACGCCCAGCTAGAAAGTTTATAATTTGGTGTACGAATTGGTGTCAAAATGGTGTATGCAGAACATTTGTTCTAAAATACATAAACGATGTTTTAAGGACAAATTTGTTGTACATTGCGAGATTTACAAAACCGCCGTCCGCAAGAGCCGACTTCAATTTTCGCATTGTCGTCGGCTCCTTGCTTTTGTAGGTGCCGGAGCAAAAAGATCAAGAACCCATGATCCGATCAAATTCTTCTTTAGCGTGTTCTGCTGTCTCGTGTCCGTAATGGTTGACCGTCATCTCTAACGAACTGTGGCCCATGAGGTACTGCAGGGCTTTCGGATTCATACCACGCTGCAGCATGTTTGTACAAAACGTATGCCTCAAGATGTGTGGGGACAGCTGTTCTATTTTGTCGTTTGGATAAGCCTCGTTGTATGCTTGTTGTATCACGTAAAACTTGTGACCAAGGACGGAATTGACAAGAATTTTACCTCTGGAAGTCACGTTGATAAACCCCGTTCGACCATCTATGATAAGGTCTTTTCCTGTTTCCTGTTTTTGCCTTAACAACTCTTTTGCTGCTATTATTGCTCTGTCAGACAAAGGGACCGTTCGATAACCTTTGACGGACTTTGGCGTCTCGATATACGGGCCTCGGCGTCGATCTTTCTGTAGTTGATGGTCTATAGTCACAGTCCTTTGAGTGAAGTCCAGATCTTTTTGAGTCAATCCCAGAAATTCACCGCTTCTAAGTCCTGTTTCTAAAAGAAACAATACGGTCGGATAAAATTTGTGAAACCTGGGGTTTTCTTGTAAAAATCGTAACAGGTTTGCTTGCTGTGACCTTGTTAACGCCGTTTTCTCTTTTCTCTCTGGCTTAATAACGTCTGAAAGGGCGAAGTTGCAAGGATTTTTCTTGATTGCTTCATCCTCCGTTGCTAAAACAAAAGTGTGTTTTATGACTCCATACACTTTTGAGATCGTGCCATAAGAGTAGGGACGATGGTGTTCACCTTGGGGCTTTGTGTATAAGTCCTTGATTGCTTTCTTTAAGTCGATCGGCTTCAAGTCATGCACAAACATTTCCCCCAGATCGGCGTGTTTGATTATGTTAAAAATCGTTTGGTTGTTTCTGGCTGTTGTAGTTTTTAAGTTTGGCTTGAGAAAATAATAACTTTCCACCATGTCTACTATCGTCATGTTTTCATTATCGGCAGACACTCCTTTTTTATTAACTATTTGCTCTTTTTCACGAAGTTCCTCCAGGCTGTTGGCATAAATAGTTTTCCGCTTCCCTGATCTATCAGCGTAGCGATACATATATCTGCCATCTTTCCTCTGGCTCTCTCCGGTCAATAATTTTTTGCCCTTTTTATCTTTTCTTATCGTCATGATGAGTTGAACCCTCCTTAAAAAGCTTAGAGTCCAACCACAAAAGAGCTATTGTTATTATAACACATTCTTTTGCGGTTGGCTAAAAATTTTCGTTGTCACGTGTTACATCGGCATTTTTGGCCTTGATTTTTGGCTTGTTTTCACAAGAGACATTGAGAAAAATCGGCCATTTTTTCGTCAAATAATCTTGTGTGATTATTTGGTTTTTTTGTGTTTTAAGGCGCTCTTTGCATAGCCTTCACCTCAGATTTTTTTGGCGTCTATCCAGTTATTGACAACTGAGGCAAAAATTATGATATTTTGGGGTACCGCCTCGCTGGGTGACGAAAGTAAGGAGTTTTTGCAAAGCTAGCGTGAACGGTTTGCTGCAGATTTTTTTGTTTCAAAAGTTGGTTTTTGCGGAGATATACTCAGTCTTTGTTGTGGTCAACTGTGTCGCTTTGCAGCCAAAAACAACGCAAAATACCAAAATCGTAAAACTTTGCTTCAAGACAAGATTTATAACACGATCAGGGCGTTTTTTGCATAAAAATAAAAAAAGGCCTAAGGTGGGAAAATCCACCTTCGACCAAAAATCTCGATACAAAAATCCAAGAACCTACCTTCAAGCTTTCAAAGAAACTTCGAAACTTGTGTTCAAAACTGTTGTAAAATCCAGAAACTAACTCTGAAGCTCACTTTCATCAATTATGGTATTGTCCTTTATGGCGGTCTTGTTCGGAGTAATTATACATGAATGATATAGTTTTATACGCCCTGAAGACAAAAGCCCAGCTAAACATACAGATCGCTTAAAAAATAAGATAAAAATAAGATGAAAATAAGATTAAAATAAGATAAAAATAAGATAAAAATAAGATGTTTGCTCGAGCGACCCTCAAAAAAATAAGATAAAAATAAGATAAAAATAAGATGTTTGCCCAAGCGACCCATCAAAAAATAAGATAAAAATAAGATGTTTTCAACCAAAAGCAAGCGTTTTTTTGGTCAAAATCGAGTGGTTATTTTGGCAGAAAAGTTGGTGATGAGACGTTTCTACAGCATTGATTTTGAGGTGTAATATAGTCTTTTATTAATTGAGTAGGGATGAGTCGTCCATCTTTGGCCGGAGGATAGACCCTCGCTCTCCTCTGGCCGGAGGCTGGTCCAGCGAAATCATCAGCCCGGAGGATAGTCCCGTCATTTTGTTTGCCCGGAGGATAAATTTTCCTGCCGGAGGATAAGTGACCCAGTACAGATCGCTCATGTAAGACAACAGAATTTTGGTTCTTGATCTTTCCCTAAAGGTAGAGTCGGTTTCTTCTCTTGAAAAAGCGACCCAGCAAAGTCTCCTTCCGTGAAGGAAGAACAGGCGACGTCACAAAATCTATCCATGAGGAAGGCGACAGAGCGCAAGCGCAGAATCAGTCCATGAAAAAGAGAGTCATCGTTTTGATGGTCTCTTATGACATTGAAGGATCATCCTCGGTAAATCTTCCTCTTGTAGATTCGTCTTGGTCAATTACTGGTCGGAGAGACTATTTCACTCTAATCAGCTTTTCCTGAAGGGAAGATTTTAACGATCGCATCGTCCCGGAAGATAATTTTATTTTTGAATTTTCGCGCCTCATCTTTTGATCATTGTGCTTAAATTTTTCTTGCAAGATTGATTGGATTTTTGACTTCGATTTTGAGTTTTTGAATTGCTTATTTTAGTCATCCTGAAAGATTATTATTGAGCTATTCTATTGATTTGAAAGATAAAATCACGTGATTCATTTCTGTCTGAAAGGATAAGATTTTATTTGTGTCTGGCCGGAGGAGGGGTTGGTCTTTTATTTGGCCGGAGGAAGGGTTCACGTTACGCATTCAATCACACACGTTCGGTTCAGGTCTGGGTGGAGGTCTTGAGGGTGCCGACCTTGGATCCCGCCCTTGTATTTCCGTCTCACTCGTCCGATCACCTCTCTGCGATCGCACGTATCTGCTTGTCCCCGCTGCACCTCTCCTTGCGCATTGCACCATCTGCCGACTCGCTGCTATCGTTGGCTGTGTCGTGCCTCTCCCCATTTTCTTCCTTTTGACGCCGGAAAGTTTAGGTGGCTTGTGCGCTCGTGGTCGGTTTATATTTTTCTATAAAGGTCAAACAAGAATCGGACTGCAATTTGGTGGATCTTGATTTCTTTTTCTGTATCAACGATTATACATATTTCAATATAAGGAAGCCCAAAATAATACCTTTTCAGAATATATTTACTTTCAGAGCATAACAATAGTGGTTTCAAAAATTCTTTAGATTTCAAGAATAAAGGGGTGGAATTTATGAACTTAGCTAAAATATCTGCTGATGGCCAAATCACCGTGCCGGTAGAGATTCGTCGTTTGTTGGGTCTTAAACCTGGCGATAAAAGCCTGTTTTTTCAGAACAAAGGCGGGGAAATTATCGTCAGTCATGCGTCTGCACAAGCGATACGTAGAGCGCAGGCCGCTTTTGCTGGTACAGTCGAAGCAATGGGTATTTCCAGCGATGATGATGCGCAATCTCTGGTAGATGCAGCTCGCTACGGAAAGTATTGACACCATGCGTATATGAGTTGATACAAACGTCTTGTTTTCCGCAGTAGTCTTTCCCTGATCCAAACCGGCACGGGCTCTGCTGTATGTTGCAGACAAGCATGAGATGATTTTGTGTGACCGCAATATTACGGAAATCAGAGATATTTTGAAACAAAAAGCGCCAAAATATTTGCCTGATGCTGAAGTGCTGCTTGCGGAAATGTACTATGATCTGAATCGACGAAAAAGAAGGGACGGAAATTTTGAGCATAGGAAAACCGCCGTACAGGATTTCATTCCCATACGGCGGTGTCTTTATTTTCCGAACAGGTCATTGTGCGTACCGGTGCGGGTCAGCGTCAGCACCAACACATCGTCCTCAATGCGGTAGACCAGTAACCAATCTGGCAAGATGTGGCATTCTCTGTAGCCTGTCCAATTTCCGGCCAGAGGATGGTCTTTATTCTTGTCCGGCAGTATTTCGCCTATAGACAAGGCAGCGATAACATCTTCCAACAGGCTGATTTTTAATCCACGTTTCATTGCCAGCTTGTAATCTTTTTTGAATTGCGTGGTGGGCTTGACGGTGTACTTTGTTTTTCTCATTTTTTCAGATCAGCAAACAACTCGTCGAGATCGGTGTAGCCTTTCACAGACGGGTCTTTTGCAATCCTTTCCGCTTCTAACATGGCGGCAATCGTTTCCTTGTTAGGCGTATTCAGGGAGACATCAAACGGAATCCTGCCTTCACGGAGCGACTGACGGACAAAAATGTTAAAAGCAGTGGACAGGTTCATGCCCAACTCTGCAAAAAGGGCATCAGCCTGTGCCTTCAAGTCGGTATCCATGCGGATGCTGATATTCGTTGTTGTGCCAGCCATACAATCATCTCCTTTCCTGCTGGTGGTTATAGTATATTCTATTTGCACGAAAAAAACAATACTTTGCACGAATATTTGTCATTATATTAATTTCAATGAAAGAGTTCTCCGCGGACAAAAAAGACAAGCTGCCGGAAAGATATATTGAGGAGTTCGATGCCTTATATTAGAAAGCTGCAAACCGGTTCGTCCGCGAGTTTACATAAGAGTTCTGTTTTGGGGACGGCAGGAATGATTGGGGAGTGTCATATAGTCTTTTAATGGACGAATCGTTCATCTTTGCCCAGAGGTCGAGGACAGCAATCTCTTCATCTTGGGAGTTTGGTCATATTTTGCAATTTTTGCCGTCCATCATTTAACTGTTTGTAATTGTTTTTTTCTACAGATTGCTTGTTTTTTGCTTCTTATTTTGAGTGTGGAGTTGCTTTTTTTGTTGACTTGAAAGAATTTTGTTGAGCAGTTTTATAAATTTGAAATACGAATCGGGAGATTTATATTTCTCTAAAGAACGAAACCTTTGTTTTTGTCTGGCCGGAGGAAGGGTTCATGTCACACACATCCCATCACACACGTTCGGTCCGGGTCTGGGTGGTAGTCGTGAGGGTGGCCGACCTTGGATCCCGCCCTTGTACTTTCTCTCTCGTCCGACCGCCTCACTGCGATCGCACGTCTCTGCTTATTCCGACTGCACATCCTTTCGCGCACTGCACCACCTGTCGATTCACTGTTACCGTTGGCTGGTCGACCCTCTCCCCATTTTCTTCCTTTTGACGCCGGAAAGTTTAGGTGGCTTGTGCGCTCGTGGTCGGTTTATATTTTTCTATAAAGGTCAAACAAGAATCGGACTGCAATTTGGTGGATCTTGATTTCTTTTTCTGTATCAACGATTATACATATTTCAATATAAGGAAGCCCAAAATAATACCTTTTCAGAATATATTTACTTTCAGAGCATAACAATAGTGGTTTCAAAAATTCTTTAGATTTCAAGAATAAAGGGGTGGAATTTATGAACTTAGCCAAAATATCTGCTAATGGCCAAATCACCGTGCCGGTAGAGACCCGTCGTTTGTTGGGTCTTAAACCCGGCGATAAGATCCTGTTTTATCAAAAATAAAAGAGGGGAAATTATCGTCAGTAATGCGTCTGTACAAGCGATACGTAGAGCACAGGCCGCTTTTGCTGGTACAGTCGAAGCAATGGGTATTTCCAGCGATGATGATGCGCAATCTCTGGTAGACTCAGTTCGCTACGGAAAGGATTAACACATATCATATTGACAGGGGATAAAGACTTTTTAGGTCTGAACATGGAGCAGCCAAAAAGTATGACAGTAGCGCAATTCCTGAAATATAGAAGGAATAGATGAATAGAAAACCATAGCATTATGGCGAAGCAAACAGATATTTTCAAATATAGGCGGGCGATTTTACCCCACCTATATTTTTTGGTATGGATTTTGTGCCTGTTGATTTCTGCCTTTTAGTTGTATATAATACTTTTGGGCAGCTGAGTTAAGGGGACGATTTTGTGAATATAAATCTCGATCTTACGAAAAATGATTTTGAACAATTTGCGGAATTATGTTACAAGATGGATAGCTCCCCAGATAAAGTTCTGACTGATGTTGTTAAGGATTGTCTGATAACCCAGAGTATTTCTTATGAGATCAAGCCGGAAACTCCTAATCAGGAGACTCTTGAGGCTATGCGGGAAGTGGAAGAGGTTCGAAAAAATCCTTCTCAGTACAAATTTTATTCAGACGTTGACACCATGATGAAAGAGATCCTTGCCGGTGAATAAAATCTGTTCCACCAAAAAATCTCGTCGCGACGTCGGGAGGAAAATTTAATTGATTGATAAAGGAGGCGTTGCTGCTTGAAAAAGACTGTTATGACCATAAATGAGGTCAATAATATTAAACAGCTGGCAGAGCTGGCTGCGGAGAACGGCCATGTTACTATTCTTCAGGATGATCGCCCCAAATTGTTGGTTATAGATCTTGACGAAGAGCCGCAAATTGAGATGTCGGAAGACGAAAAATTTGACTTTGTGACCTCGCGTATTTTGCGTGAGCATAAAGCAGCATTCGAGGCGTTAGCAAAATGATCAAATTTTCTAAGGAAAAGATTCTTTTACTTCACAAGATTTTAGCCGAAGCAACAGGTGGAAGCGTCGGGGTTCGTGATGAAGGCTTGCTGGATTCTGCGCTGGAAAGTGCGTTTGCCAGCTTCGATGGCAAGGATCTTTATCCAACCAAAGAAGAGAAGGGCGCAAGGATTGGGTTTTCGTTAATTTCAAATCATGCATTTGTTGATGGAAACAAACGCATAGGTGTTTATGTCATGCTTTCGTTTCTTGAGATGAATGGGATCAAGATCCGCTGTTCTGAAGAAGACCTTGTCAATATTGGTTTTTCGATTGCGGATGGCAGCATGGGCTATGATGATCTGCTTCATTGGATCGTTGAGAAGTCAAAGTAATTCAATAGCAAATCAAATATCCTCGTTCCTGTTAAAGGGCGGGGATATTCCTATGATCAGTATTGGACAGATAAATAAAAACTCCACATATTCGTTGAAATACAACGGATAGTGGAGTTTTTTATTTGCTTAGCTTGCCTTGTCTGCGTAGCCAAATTCTATGCGAAGTTGTTTGTATTCTTCTTGCTCCTCTTCACTTGCCGGACGGACATGATGTTTGCCGCAATCCGGGCATTGATCTATGGGCTTATCTGTTTCAAACAAGTAATGGCATGTATCGCATATATAAATCTTTTTCATCGTATTCACTTCTTTCAATATTTTAGTTGATCAACATTATTCAAGGGTCTGTCAAAGCTCATCATAGGCACCCAGATCTTCTTTGAGAAATTTACTGTGTCGATGATCCATAGTCTTGTCAAGAAGTCCTTTTTCGCACATGGCGCGGAATTTGTAATCCAGCAGCGCTGCAGGGACATAAAGCGCTTGGGCTGCCTGAAAGAACGATCTTTCTTTTAATTGCTCTAAGACCTCATCATCATTAAGCAGTAGTTCTGCCGAGAACAGATTAGCCTCGTTCTCAGTTACGGATGTCGAATCAAATACTTCCATTTCATGGAAACCGACCATCATAGCTGCTTCTCTGTGCAAAACAGCGTGTCCCAACTCATGTGCTATCAGGATACGCTCCAATACTTCATTTACGTTACTGTCTATCACGATGTTCGGTATTCTTGACTGGTAGAAAAAAAAGCCTTTGATCTTTTTCTTTAAGTCTTTTCTGCGGATACGAATACCAAGACGGTCGCAAAGAACGTAAGGATCACGGGTGCCGTATTTATATGTCAGTTTCTCGACAGTACGGATAATTTGTCCGGTCGAAGCCAATTTGTATCACCTCCAGAGCGCTGAACTGATCCATGTGCATATCATTTTACGGCCTCTGTTCGATGTTTCCGATACTTTTTCGGTGTGAATTTTGCACTGGCGTCAGCCTTGGAATCCAGATAAGTTTCCATTAAAGCGCGGAAGAAGATCTCTTTTGAATCTTCATCTAAGTCTCCGCCGGCAAAGAGCGCTTTGGTGCGCATGAGTATATCCTGAGCTTCTTTAGCGCCTTTGTAGCCATGTTTTGCCCTGGCTGAAGCAATAAATAATTCTTCATCGATATGGCTCTGTGTATCGGCTTCCGAATCATCCATCAGATAGGCTGCAGTAACGTCAAGTGCTGCGGCTAATTTCTTTACATTATTTGTACGCGGTATGATACCAAGCTGTTCATAGGTGTAAAGAGATCGCTCGGAAATGCCGGTCATTTTGGCAAGCTCCGTTTGGGAGAGGTTTTTCGCTAAGCGAGCCTCTTTAATTTTTTCACCAAAGGTCATGTGATGTTACCACCTTTCAAAAAAATTCTTTCCCAACTTCCGATTAGCTATTGACAAACTTCTGACAAGAGCTATAATAATGTTCGGAACCATTCTTCCTGTTAATTATAAATCGGAAGTTAGTAAGAGTCAAGAGTTTTTCATTTTTTTAGTATTTATGGAGGTGGCATTTAACAATGGATAGGGTGATCCTTCATTCAGATATGAATAGCTGTTATGCCAGTATCGAACTGTTGCACCGACCTGAACTGCGAGGGAGACCTCTTGCGGTCGGCGGCGATCCTGAGGCAAGGCATGGTATCGTTTTGGCGAAGGATGAAATAGCTAAAAAAGCAGGTGTGAAGACCGGTATGGCGCTCTGGCAGGCCAGAGAGGTATGTCCTGAGATCATATTCGTGCCGCCCAGGATGTATCTTTATTTGAGGTTTTCCGGCTTGGCACATGAGATCTATGCAGATTATACCGACCAACAAGAGGCTTTTGGCGTGGATGAATCATGGTTGGACGTTACAAACAGCTGTACGCTGAAAGGCGACGGTATGACTATTGCGCAGGATATAAGCAGAAGGATAAAGAGAGAACTTGGCATTACCGTCAGCATCGGTGTGAGTTGGAACAAGATCTTTGCAAAACTTGGCTCGGATTACAAGAAGCCGGACGCTATTACCAGGTTCGGCAGAGATAATTACAAGGAACTGATCTATCCGCTGCCTGCGAGCGATCTGCTTTATGTAGGGCCAAAGACCGAGGCAAAGTTGGCAAGATACGGTATCCATACTATTGGACAGCTTGCAAAAGCCAACCCTTGCTTTCTGCATTCCTTTCTCGGCAAGATGGGGTACGTACTCAGCGTTTTTGCCCGTGGTGAAGACCAGACGCCGGTCAACCATGAGAATGCGGAGGTGCCAATAAAAAGCATTGGCAATAGCACTACGACGCCGCGTGACCTTATGACTTACAACGATGTTTCTGTCATCGTTTATTTGCTGGCTGAGAGCGTATCGGCACGTCTTAGGGAAAACAACTTCCTTTGTAATGTGGTGGAAATTAGTGTAAGAGATAATGGACTGGCAAGCTTTACCCGTCAGAAAAAAGTAGCTGCTCCGACCGATATTACAAGTGAGATCGCTAAGGCAGCGTTGGAGTTGTTTAAAGAAAACTATAGATGGGAAAGACCCATACGCAGTTTAGGCGTTAGGGCATCTTCTTTGTGTGCAGCAAATACGCCGTGGCAGATAAGTTTATTTATGGATCAGCTGCAGCGTGAACGGAAACAGCGAATGGACAGAGCAGTAGACGATATACGACGTCGCTTTGGTTTTTACAGCATACAGCGAGGGATATCTATAACGGATGCTACGCTCAAATCCTTGAACGCCAAAGAGGATAATACGGTACATCCGCACAGCTATATGGAATTTGGCAATCGCACGGGAATAGGATCTGCTACATAAACGAGGGAGCTGCATTATGGAACCGGAAGTGATCAAAAAGTATGTTCAGGTCATAGCAAAATTCTCTCCGGAGGGTAAGCTGCTGCCTTTATGTGTGGTATGGGATGATGGGCGTAAATTCGAGATCGATCGTGTAAAAGAGTGCGTTCGAGCAGCCAGTCGGAAAGCCGGTGGCGTAGGCTTGCGCTATACTTGCATGATCTGCGGTAAGGAGACGGTATTGTACTATGAAGAGAATTATAAATGGTTTGTAGAAGCGAAGATTCAAAGGGGGTAGAAGAATGTCGAAATATCTTTCCCGTGCCGATTTGGAAAGGATCGGCAGTACAGTAACAGATCGGTATGGTTTGAAGTAAAAGAATCAAAAGAACATAAGTACTTTGCGGGGTGTCTGCAGAAATGTAGGCATCCTGCTTTTTTTGCGTTTGGCGTCAACAAGGAAGGTGGGGTGTGGTGAGGTGGCGCCGGTCGTCGTGCGATCGCAGCAGTCGGCCTCGGTGTTATTGCCGGCTTTCGATCGCAGCAGTGACATCTGCCTCCCTGCTTTCTTGTGGGCGCCGAAATTAGGTCTGTAGTGTGGTCATGCGTCAGATGATCTATTCGTTGATGGTAATGGCGGGGTCGGTTCTAACCGTAGATATGCGGAAAACTAATGGGGAAAACTTGCTCGATTTCTAGCAAAAATCGCATTGCTGTGCTGTAAAGGTCGTTGCTATAAAAAATCTCAAAATTTTATAAATTTTTTTTAATTTGAGCTTCATATATTTGTTCCTCGAAATAACTAAGGGATGTTAAATTGAGTTATCGATTGTTTTAGCTGATGTTGACATGCAGGAATGCTCGTGGTTTTCTTGCAAAAACCATGCCCGAAGAGCTGAGTTAGGTTTCAATTCATAATTCTTTAAGAGGATGTCAACATCGGGATACGGGTCGAATTTTAAGGAGGTGATTGTCTTCTAATCCCGTCAGTTCTTTTCCGGCTGAGCTTGCTTAAATCGCCAGAAATGTCATTGTTCATTTCTACTGCAAGCCAGAGGTACGGAATTTAAGCCTAACAGCGACAACCAGTTTGTCCGCAGCGCAGGCTCGTATGAGCGCATTTGCCTTCGGGCGCAGCACCTGCCATTTTCCCAGATGACGGCTCTGCTCAGCGTTCATGCAGCTAGGGGAAACATTTGCTCTCGGCTGCGAGAGTGCCTTAATGGCAACAGGTTCGGTAGGCTCCTGTCAAAAGCCTACCACCACGGATCGCTATGATCCTTCCCTTGTTGATAGCCGGCGGCGGCCGATATCAATAATTAAATTGAATAGCACGGAAAAATCCACAGTTGAAATACTGTGGTGGGCGCAGAGTGGTAAACCGCCCTGCTGAAGTTTCAGCGTTACTGTGTCGTTACAGCGACACAGTTTCATAAATATGCTCTCAGAGTGTTGTGCGATGGGAGTGTTAAACCATCAACTCGTGGAAAGGCAGCGGGGTAGCGTTGTGGGGACAGCGTCCGCTGTTGGCCGTGGGGAGAATTTAAGCAAGGGACAGCGTTGACTGGCCGGCGTTCGTTCAACTCCTCATAAGCGAGCTGGGAGTAGCCGTTAGAGGGTGGTTTGCCACCTTGCAAGAGACCGAAACTGCGGCGCTAATCTTTCCAAACCGTCCGTTGGTTTTGGCCTTCTGCCGACAAATTCCACGGCAGACCCCCGTCTCGGCTCAATGGTCTTCGACCTGCGAGCGGGGCGGTCGCATCGAGCCTGTAAAGGGCTAATGTTTCTAGCGAGACCTTGACATTGAGGATGCTTAGGCATGAGCAGTCCGAACCATGCGACCGATCCCTCCCCTCATGTTCAAATCCCCCAAGCGTTTCGACTTTATCAAAAATTTTGTTGAAATTTTTTCAGCAAAACTTGTTGATAAAGTCTTTTTTTTACCCGAAAAAGCGCTTGTTTGGGCATGGGGGGGGGATGATGATCTGTCCATTTACCAAAATCGTCCCGAGGAATGCCAATTTTACAGTTTTTATCCGACGTCCACCACAGTGCGAGCGTCTGGGTGTCAGCAGTCGTTGCAAGGTGTGCGATGCGGCGTCAAAAGGGGGAAAAGGTCAACCGATAGAGCTGCGATCGGATGGTTCGGCTTAGGTCGCTCCGATTTCCTGCGATCGCAAGTGATCCGAACAAGGTCCTGCAGAGTTAGGCTGCCAAAGGTCATCCAGCAGGAGCGAACAGGGCTGCGAGGAGCCAGCGCTCCTTCACCCCGCTGGAGGGGCGAGGGCGACGAGCATGCCTTTGAGTATAATAACTTCAATACTTTACTTCACTAAAGCAAACCATGATAGTGATAGTTTCGTACTTTACCATGCTAAAGCAAGGCATGTGTTCTCGAAGTTCTTCCGTTGGATCACAGGTCTTTACCAACGCATCAGACGCTGTTGTTCCAAGTGCCGTCTGATCTCGATACTACCGTTGCTGCTCAGCACCAAACTTAGGATCAAGTTAAAACCAACTTAAAACCAACACCACTACGACTTCGGTGTTCCTGCAACGACTCTACAGCACATCTACCGTCGGACGTCCGACGATCCACCCCGGGATGCGCGGAAAGAGAGGCGGCGCCTCCGACGCTCTTTCCGTGCAGCGTGCGGCTTTAGACGCACGTTGGAAAACATCGCGCTGTTCTGCCATTACCGGATCCATAACTTTTTCGTTGATCTCCCCCTACCAGGGAGATCTGTCCACACATAACAAAAGAGGATCGGTTGCCTGATCCTCTAAAACGCGCGTTCGCAAACACACGCCCCAATTACTCATAGTATTCAACCACATTTGTTCCGATCTCCTGTTTAACTCTGAAAGTCTATTTGTCCTTTCTGCATTAACTTGGGATCAGGTTAGAACCAACTTAGGATCTGCTTACCGATACCGGTGTGTTCCCGGCATCTACACAACAGGTATGCTGCACACTCGCAGTGAGCTTCCCACCAGTAAATCCAATCTCATACATACAAAGTTAGTTCGTAGGTACACACTGCCTTGCCGGAGGGTGGGTGTTTTGCTGCACAGGGTCGCTTTGTCCTACGCATACTTTCCAGGTTTGCTCTGTCTCTTTGCTTACATCCGAAGGATCGTCTGTCCTTCGTTTATCTACAAAGATCTGTTTGCACTTTTGACAGACGATCGGCTCTGCACGACCCTGTTGCTTGCGACCGACTTGCAATCTAACTTGCTCGAACCGAATCAAGCTTTTTTCTCAAGTCAGGTTTCATATCCGGCTGTTATAAAACTAATCGATGATTTGAAATCAGAGCATAAGAAAGGAAGTAGAAAAATAATACAGGTAGCGCTAGAGTTGAGTTAAGATTTTCTGCCAAATCCCGCGAGTATTGTTTTAGCGTTCAGCAATTATTATTTGCGCTTTGCTTGGTTCTTGTTCAACCCATGTATTACGATGACTTGAGAAAACGAAGTTGGTAAAATAACGATATCCACTTTATCCCAAAGGAGATGTTGTTATGCCTGCCAAGAAAATTCTGAGCCATAAGCTGGAGCCGCCAATGCTCGCGGCGTTTGTCCGGCACTTGCGCGCCGAGGAGCGCGAGGAAAACACCATATTGAAATACTCCCGCTATACCAACGAGTTCATCACTTGGTTAGACGGGCGCGCTGTGACCAAAACCGTGGTGGTGGAATGGAAAGAAGAGCTGCAGACCGCCGGCAAATTCGCTCCTGCCACGATCAACGCGAAATTGGCCTCGATAAACGCCTTCTTTAAGTTTGCCGGCTGGGACGATTGCCGGGTGAAAGCGCTGCGCCTGCAGCGTCGTATGTTCCGTGACCCCGGCAGAGAGCTCTCCAAAGCGGAATATATGCGCCTCGTCCAGGCCGCCTATGACCGTGGCGACGAGCGGCTTGCCCTGATCATGGAGACGATCTGCGGCACGGGTATTCGTGTGTCAGAAGTGCAATACATAACTGTCGAAGCGGTAAAGCAAGGCCGGACGTCGATCCGGCTAAAAGGCAAAGTGCGGACGATAATCCTGCCTGGCAAGCTGTGCAAAAAGCTGTCGAAGTATATCCGAAAAAATAAAATCGCTTCCGGGGAGATATTTCTCACCGAAAGCGGCAGGGGAATGTCGCGTCGTCAAATCTGGGCGGCGATGAAAAGCGTTTGTAAAGCGGCAGGGGTGGCGGCCTCCAAGGTGTTCCCGCACAACCTGCGGCATTTGTTTGCGCAGGCATATTACACCGTCTACCATGACATCGTTAAACTTGCGGATATGCTGGGCCATTCCAGCATCGAAACGACGCGGATATATCTGATCTCCACCGGCCGGGAACACGCGCGCCAGATGGATAAACTGGGCCTTGTGACCTGAGATAGAACAGAATAACAAAGATGTTATTCGCGCTGTTAAAGCGCCAAAAACAAAATGCGTTCAGCACGCATTTTCTAATACATATTAACATAGATACTGGGTTTTTGCAAGCATAGACGAAAAAAAACATCTACAATAAAGCATGACAAAATAAGGCTGCTGCCGGGATAAGTTAGCAGCCTTTTTATCAACGCAGCTATTTTGGCCTCGTGATACATTCACGGGGCTATTTTTTTGCTTTTTTGACAAAATTTGCCGGCTGGATTTTGGTTTACGACCACATCTTTGTTATTCTGTTCAGTTTGTTACGGCGACTGGGCAGGAATTGACAGAGAAAATGTTTGGTAGGGTAAGGCAAGCAGCGGGAGGCAGATATGCAAGCCAGCCTGGACAAAAGAGAAAGGATAACTTCTTTAGGCGCTGCGCCGGCGGACGTGTCCGGCGTCGTGATGCGTTGGCATGACGTGGAGAAGTTTTTGACGGCGTACCAAGCCAAGGGCAGAGACCCGGATACAGTGAAAGCGTACCGCCGTGCTCTGACGCGCCTTTACGATATGCTGCCGTTGGGCAAGCGTATCTATCGCGACACGCTCACGCATTGGCGGGACGATTTGCTGGCGGACGGGTATTCAAACTCCAGCATAAATTCGCTGATCACCGCCTGCAATCAGTTTTTGCTCTTTATTGGGAAGCGCGAGTATCAGTTGGTGGGCCAGCTGCCGAAAGAGGATTTGCAGCCGGAGCTGACCCGGACCGAGTATAAACGCCTTTTATCCGCCGCCAAGCTGCTGAACGACGAACGGGGTTACTGCCTGGTGAAGATATTCGTCTGCACCGGCATCAACGTGCAGGAGCTGGCGTATT